>WFQY01000476.1 GCA_015486815.1 Phycisphaerae bacterium
GTAACATATGGAGTAGCGGGAATGAAGCAGCCCACATTGCAATATAGAAATTCGATATTTACCTGTATTTCTTTTCCAAACCCACAATTCGCAGCTCTTTTTCCTATTACCCCAAATCATAGGAAATCAAACAAAAGTACTATCTTTGCTTTTAGTAAAACGCAAGTAAGTATATATTCACCGCACAAATTGGGAGGTTTTTAGGATGAAAAAAAGTGGATTTTTTCGACGCATGCATCGTATTCGTATTTATTTTATGATGTCGATTTTATGCGGAATGGTTTTATGTACTATAAAGCATTCTGTAGCATCAGATAATTTTGAGTTTTCAGCTCGAAATAATAATTCTATTTCAGTTAATGTAAGTAATAAACTTCCTAATTTGGTCGATTTAGGTAGCAACGTATCCATTAAAATGCAAGGTTATCAATCATTTATGTCTCCAGGGAATCCTATATTGCCTTACAAAGTTTTTTGGATCGCATTGCCTCCACATGTAGATATAGCTAGTATAAAAGTAACTTTATCTGATGTAACAAGAAAGACAATAAATGTTCAAAAACTAGTAATGCCTTCACCACCCATTGTGGCGTGGGATGGAACGCGAACAATATATAGTTGGGGTGAAGGAAAAGATATTGAGGATGGATACAATAAAAATATATACGGAGTAGACTCGTTTTACCCCTCATCTACATTATCCATTTTGGGAACATCTCAACTTCGAAAATGGAGATGTTGTCAGATTTTGTTCTTTCCCGTACACTACAATCCGGTCAGGGGGAGCTTGTCTATAATTCAAAATGCCCAAATTGTCATTTCCTATAAACTACTCGCACCAGTACTTGCGATGTCTCCTTATGATACTGCTAACACAAGCATGGATGTTGAGGCAGCAAGCTTGATCGATAATTATGAACAGGCTACAAGTTGGTATGCTACTAATCAGGGTCCCATGGCTCCGTCGGAAAATACTCTTTCATATGTAATAATAACAACCGAATCTATAAAAAACGGAAGTACTAAATTAGCCGCATTTGAGCAATTTAAGGAATCTCAGGGTTTTAATGTCTTAACTGTCACAGAGAGTAATCAGTATGATGATGTTAATAGTGCTCCGACCGGTTCTGGTTGGGGTGGAGGGTCAGGTGACGCGGCAGCTAACAATATCCGTAATTGGCTTATTGCAAATGACCCATTATTAGGAGGAATTGATTATGTATTGTTAATTGGAGATCCAACACCCTCTGATGGAGATGTTCCTATGAAAATGTGTTGGCCGGAGGCATATGATTATAAATATCATATAATGTATCATGAGTGTCCCACTGATTATTTTTATGCAGATTTAACTGGGAATTGGGATTTAGATAATGACGGCAGATTTGGCGAATTTCCGGATGACATAGGGACGGGCGGAGTAGATACTGAATTCCCGGAAATATATGTGGGAAGAATTCCGGTATATGGAAATGGCTATTCTCAATTGGATTCCATCTTAGAAAAAACCATATCTTATGGCACAGCTTCCACATCACAAGATTGGCGTAAAAAAATACTTTTGCCAATGAAACCTTCAGAGCCCGGTATAACGGACGGTTATCCATTGGGAGAAGGCATTAGAACCTATGCCCTCAATAAAAATGAAAGTTGGTCGTGTTTTCGAATCTATGAGCAAAATTACAATTATTTTCCCGAACTCACTCCCTGTAATCCGACAAACGTAGAAAATGAATGGAAAAAGAAATACGGACTTGTTACTTGGTGGACTCACGGTGATGCGACGACTGCTATTTCAGTATTTGAAACATCTCAGTGCGATAAATTGGATAATGCACATCCATCATTTGTGTTTCAATGTAGTTGCTGGAATGGATGTCCGGAAATAACAGATAATTTGGGATATTCACTTTTAGTCAACGGTGCTATTGCAACTGTTTCAGCATCCAGAGTATCGTGGTACCTACAAGGCAATAGTAATTGGAATAGTGGCGGTACAAATTCTCACCTGGCTTATGAATATTCCAAGAAGATTATCGATGGGTTTCGATGTGGCAAGGCATTATATGATGTTAAAATGGCTATATCCAAATCTTATTTAGACGCATCATGGTGGTATATGAATCTATTGGATTTTAATCTTTATGGGGATCCCGCAATCGGAATAGCTGATAATAATAGTAACGAAAACCATGCTCCGGTTCTTTCCAACCCCCGCGTCAGCCCGACTTCTGGAACTACATCAACAAACTTTGAATTTATGGTTGATTATTATGATGCGGACGGTGATTCACCGGATTTGCAGTATAGGCAGCTTCATCTTTCCAACGGTCAAACTTATACGATGACACTCAAAAGCGGCTCGGCGTCCAATGGTACCTATCATTACACCACAACGTTACCTATAGGTTCTTATTCTTACTATTTCCTTTTTGCTGATACGCACCAGAATGCAGCAACAACGCCATGGCAAAATGGACCGTCCGTTCATACTACCAATTCTATAGCGGAGCTAAAGGTAGAAGTGTCCGGTGGGCCGGTTTCCAATAATATTGAAATAGAATTTGGTCACGGTGCAGATAGTCAAACATGGCTGGCACCCCAATTACCCCAAACCGTGGAAATCAGTTCTGGCGAGAGTTTGATGTTTTCGGTGTCTACAAAATCGGATAATCATGATTTTATCAAGTGGGTGTTCAGAGATGATGATGGTAATATCGTACGTGAATCTACATCTTCAGGATATGGGTTTACCTTGAGCAGTGGAAATATTCACGCTACGGCCTATTTTGATTATACGCCACACGATTATGTTATTGCTGGAACGGTTCTTCGAGAGGATGGAACACCTGTCCCGGATGGAGTTACCGTAACCCTTTCGAGTAGTGAGCAGCAAATAAGTCAAACGACTATGGATGGTAATTTTACCTTTACGGGCATAAGAGGAGGCATTCCTGTAAGTGTTAGTTTTGCTGCGTCCAAATATGCATTTACACCTGCTAACCTGAATTATGTTAATCTACATTTAGATCATACAGAAGAAAATGTTGTTGCTTATTCTTCTGATTGTTATGCACCAACAACCACGTTTGTTACTATTCCACCGACAGTAAGTGAGAACTCCAGTGTATCATTTTCATGGATTGGCAGCGATGATGTTTCTGTACCTGGCGCCCTTTTATATCAATACAAGCTGGATGGTGTGGATGCGGACTGGTCAGATTGGACATATAGCACGTCGAAATCCTATACTTTAGCAAATGGTGTTTATACATTTTGGGTCAGGGCGAAAGATGAGAAGGGCAATATTAATCAGGCGCCAAGTAATTATACCTTTGCCGTTAATGCAGCGCCCAAAGTACTCTCAGTCAAGCGGATAAACCAAAGTGTTTGGGCAAGCAGAGTTACGCTAAAAATGCCGGAAGGAGCCAGTGGGTTTGGCAATAGCTTTGTGCTTCTACCAGAGTATTCAGGTACGAGTGACTCAGAACTTATTCCTGTAGCAATCCATCGTGCGGGAGAGGTGACGCCCTGTGGAGCTAACGAGATTGTTGCGGAGGAATTGGGCCTCCCCCCCAGGATTATCAAAGCCGATATGGGGTATCTGGTAATACTACCGGACAGTCTTTCTGCCGGCGAGGAAGTTAAATACGATATTGTTTGGGGAAAGATAAAATACTTTGGTTGGCAGGAACACATAGACGTTGCCAATGGATTTCCGGATGCTATAACGGGCAATGGGTACGTCACCCATATTGAAGGGACATATTTGGATGACAACCTTCGGATGTGGCGAATGGCGGCCAAAAGGCGCAATCGGGTTAATGGTGTTTGGGGTAGCACCGCTGAATGGGTATTCATGGGTGTGGCTGACGGGCATGGTATCATCCGCGATGCTGTTCCTCTTCTGTATCAGCCGGGTACACCAGATACGGGCACCTATGCAGTCGATTATGGATGTAATGGAGGAGGAATGTTTCCTCTCGGGTCAAATATGTGCCTAGTTTGGCAGGATGAAAAGTATGAAAAAGTTGGTCCTTCGGGAAGTTATGAAGATCATATATATCATCGTTATTGTTTCAGGCTTTATGACCACTCGATTAATCCTGTAAGCTCATATGATAGTGATTGGCAGGAGGATACGTCTATCTGTTTACCCAGGTCTGCCGTACATAATGGGCTTTACTTTACTGGGCGAACCTATTATACCGGTTCTGGAGCTGAATTGTGGTTTATCTTACATGATTACGATGGGTACTTGAAGAAAGGCAGGACCGTCTTTGCATCCACAAGAGGGACGAATTCACACGACATGGATCTCTATTATGATTGTGTCAAAAGTTTAGGTGGACATATTGTATTTTTGTTTAGAGAGACATGGCAAACAGTGGAGGGTGACGATCGGAAAGAAGTCAAATATCAGGTACGCGACGTCAATGGATCCCTTATCACGGCAAGTACTGCTTTGAACCCTGCGCTGTTACCTGACACAGTGGAAGAAGATGACTCCTACGACTTTACAAGCGCTTTGACCGATAATGAAGGAAAGGTATGGGTAACTTTCGAGCGACGTACCGCCGGATCCCGCCAATACTATTATAGCATTATCGGTACCGATGGAAACGTATGGAAAGGCCCTATTCTGGTGACGGGTAAGCGCATATTCAACTTCTGCGATAAAGATGGGTATATTTGGGCCACTGAAAATGGGCAAATAATTGTATTGAATAGTGATGATACATTGGCTTTTCCTGCAAGACAAGGTGTCTATATACCCAATCAAGACGTTGATTTAATCGCTGCAGATGTTAATTCTTCCGGTTATCGATTGTATGATCGTTGGTCAGCTCAAGTAGTTAAAATAAATGTTCCTTCTGGTGTAAAACCTCATTCTATGAAAGTATTTGATCTGAATATGTGGGATAATAACCTCCATCCTGCAAATCTTAATATTAGACAAGGTGATAATAGTATTTATAGTCAAAGTGGACAATTCACCGGCCACGTAGATGTAAATGTTGAAAATGTTCTTGCCGCGGGAGATAATATTCTTACGATAACTCAAGATGATGTCTTCGGGGGGCAGATCTTATTAACATTTCCGTATGTGTTTCCGACTCTTGAGGTAACACCTTCCGAACGTCGGGTGGGTTATCAGGAAGGCAGTACAACGTTCAGCGTAAGCAATACCGGTACTGGTGATATGAACTGGACAGCTGAGGTTATTCAGGGTGACAGTTGGTTGCGGATTACCTCGGGAGCCAGCGGAACAAATGATGGCACGATTACTGTTCACTATACGGAAAATACAGATATAGAGCATAACAAAACGGGTAAGATAAAGGTAACAGCAGAAGGAGCTGAACCGTCAGAGGTAACCGTTAGTGTTATTCAGAGTAGTCCGCATCCGAAGCTTAAGGTTGAACCTGACAATCGTAATGTTGGTTGTCACGCTGGTACAACAAGCTTCACCGTAAGTAACGAAGGTACTGGCGATATGGAGTGGACAGCAGAAGTTATAGAAGGCGGCGATTGGCTGAGTATTACGTCGGGTGATAGTGGTACGAATGATGGCACGATCGCGGTGGCGTTTGGTGAAAATACTTCTACGGAAACTAAAATTGGTAGAATTAGAGTAACTGCTGGCGATGGGGTTGAGGGTAGCCCAAAAGAAGTTACTATTATTCAGGCACCGTGTAATTATTATACATTAACAGTTCATATAAGGGGTCAAGGGCAAGTTCAGCTTCAGCCGCCTGGCGGTTCTTATCGTGACGGTACGGAAGTAATATTGACAGCAATTCCTGACAAAGATTTCGACCATTGGGAAGGTGATGACGTAAACGACACGAATAAAAGGTTAGACCAACTCAGCATTACAATGGATCGCAATAAAGAAGTAACCGCTTTCTTCAAACATATTGTCAAGGGCGATCTGGATAATAGTGGTGATGTCAATGTATTTGATGTTATTTTGGCTCTGCGTATGCTTTTGGAAATGCCCGTTACGATCAATGGAGACACATATACATCGCCGTATCCCAATTGGCTAAAAAATGGTGCGGATATGAACGATGATGATACGTTGGATATTTCTGATATAATCCTGATGCAGAGAATGGTTGTAGGGTTGAATTAACTGAAACTTTTATAGTTATTGATATTGGAGACCGAAAGATGAATAAACAAATACGGAAAATAACGCTAATGATTATCGCTGTATTGATTGTTGCGTCATTAGGATTTGCTCGTGAAATTTCCATTCCGGATATTACGGGCAGCCAACAGCAGGCTATATCTGTTCCTGTAAATATTGATGACGCATCTAAAATAGCAGGATTTCAATTTACAATAGATTATGATCATTCTGTGTGCGAGCCTGTAGATGTTAAAGCGAGAGATTTAACGTCCAACTGGATGGTTGCTATGAATGTCAAAAGTGCAGGAAAGGTAAAGGTCATAGGTTTCAATCCTACGCTTAAGCCTTTAAGTGCGAGTGAAGGTTCACTATTTGTATTGTCGTTTCGAGTAGTAGCTAATAATGCTGAAAGCATAAAGTTGAAGGTGTCCTCCGGCAAACTGGTGGACAGTAAAGGTAAAAAATTGCCTTTCTCTATAGCGTCGAAGAATTTGGATTCATCATATCAAGGTAATAAGCTGACGGATAAAGATATTCTTGAGGTAGCTAAAGGTATGAATTTGCCTTGTAGCACCGTAGGTATTGCATTGATTTTATGTATATTGCTGGCTGTTTTATCATTAACTGTCAAATTTGAATGACAATAATCGGGAGAAGACCAATGTTAAGAGGATGCATATTCACAAGCCGTAATTGTTGGACGTTTGTTATTACGTTATCTTTTCTTTTGCCTCTTCGGGTAATAGGGGTGAATGTCTCAATTCCCGACACACAGGAACTAAAGGGCTCCGAGATAGAAATTCCGATTAATATAGACAATAGTGCAGGCGTCGCTGGTTTTCAGTTTACGGTTAGCTATGATGACTCTGTTTTGGAAATTACAGGTGTTTCAGCGGGCTCCTTAACATCGGGGTGGACTCTTACACCTAATACAAATAATCCGGGTGAAATAAGAATTGTAGGAACGGATAATTCTCTTGCTGGCTTGCCGGGGGATAGCGGTTCGTTAGTATTGTTGAAGTTTAGTGTGACAGGCACCTGCGGTGCAACTACAACGCTATCTTTTACTTATGGTAAGCTTAGCGATAGTGAAGGTAGAGAAATAGACTCAGATTATTCCGGAGGGACATTTACGGTAAAATGTCAGCAGGTAGCAACTCCTACATTCAGCCCTGATAACAGGACATTTTGTGATCCTTTTGATGTAATAATTAGCTGCAGCACCGATGGTGCTACTATCTATTACACTACGGACGGTAGCGAACCTGATGAGAATTCCTCGCAATATACCGAGCCGATTCATATTACCGATACGACAACTATTAAAGCGAAAGCATATAAAGCAGATATGAGACCGAGTGAGATTGCTACTGCGGTTTTTGAGTCCCAGTGCAACGGGCAATTACAATTTGACTATTCTACATATAGTGTTCGTGAAGGTGATGGGAGTGCGACGATTACAGTTACTCGAACAGATGGAAGTGATGGTGAAGTAACTGTAGATTATGCTACAAGTGATGGTACTGCTACGGAAGGCAGTGATTATACTGCTACTGCTACATCGGGAACATTAACATTTGCAGATGGCGAAACAAGTAAGACCTTTACTATCCCGATTATTGATGATGGTGAACTTGAAAAAGACGAGACGATCAATCTGACGTTGACCAGCCCTACAGGTGGAGCTACTTTAGGAACGCAAACAACAGCCATCTTAAAAATTGTGGACAATGACAAGCCAATTCTCGAAGTAAAACCACCACATCAAAATGTTGGTTGTCAGTTCGGAACGACTAAATTCGTTGTAAGCAACACAGGTACGGGCGATATGTATTGGAAGGCCAAAGTGATTGAGGGTATTGAGGATGATGATTGGCTGCGGATTACCTCAGGAGATAGCGGCACTAATGCTGGTACTATAACTGTTGAATTTGATGTAAATACATCTACTGAAGCTCGCACTGCTAAGATTAGAGTAACCGCAGACGGAGCAACAGGAAGTCCGGTAGAGGTTACGGTTACACAGGCAGGATGTAATCAATACCTTCTTAAAGTAACTACCGATGGACAGGGAAGTGTAACGCTTAATCCGCCCGGTGGGGTGTATAATGAAGACTCGCTGGTAAAGATTAACGCCGTTCCTGAAAAATGTTGGCAATTCGACCATTGGGAAGGTGATGTGCCTGAAGGACAAGAACAAAATAAGCCATTGACGATTAAGATGGATTCCAATAAGACAATAACGGCAGTTTTCGTACCTTCCACTAATCCGTGTTGCAATCCGGCGTTGCTCGTAATTTTAGCTATTGGATTAGGCTTTATGATGTTAGGCGGTGTAAGGTATAAAGAATAAGTTGGCTGATATATAAAGTGAAACTTAGAGTGGGATTGATATTATTTGGACTTACTTGTAGCAATAAACGGCAATTGTTGCGTAAGGTGCCAAAGAAGTGAGCCAGCTACCAAAGTAATGATTGTTATGGTTATAAAGAATCCCATTGTGATACAGATAGTGGCTATTGTATAGCACCATTTTGTCTGAATGGGGAAAATGAAGGGCAAGAGATTTATTAATAGCAATAGAATCCAGAAATGATAGCTCTGTTTATCGCTCCAATGGGATGTAAAGGTTTCTCGTTCTCGTATAAGCGAAAAACCCGCTGTTGTAAACAAGGTTGCCAAAGCATTCCCATAAATCAATCCCGTCCAGAATCGCCATTGTGGGCCCGGGTCTATTAGATGATAGCCAAAGGGTGGCATAATAAGAATGCAGGCAATATTTGCGATTAAGATCGCTCGCGGCGGTAATCCGCGACGATAGCTTCCGTTTAGAAACACCAGCAGATATGTCATCGCCATTCCTATATACAGGCCTGTGCATCGCTGACAGACTGGTAGAATTTCGCCTGCTATATGAAAACTACGATCGGGCGTTTGTCCGCAAACATACGAAAAAATGTTCCAAATCAAATCCATCATAGCTTATCTCATCTATTACTGACTTGCGTTGTAGCTAACTGCCAGTTTGGCCAAATGCGCTGAAATTTCATATTCGGAAAAGCCTGTTTAAGAATCTTTTTGCCATCGATAAGATATGTTTTCTTACCGTTATATATCCTGAATGATGGAACTCCAGCTAATCCGGAACGTAGTTGGACAGCCCAGAGATTTTTATCGTGAACCGCAATCGCTTCTGCATAGCCAAGTTTCATTTGCCGAATAACCTTACCGGATAAGTCCGTATCAACGGCGTAGGTATTAGACTCTTTGTCGGACATTAGCAACCTAAATTTATTAGGGCCAAGCCAATTGAGACTATGGACTGACAGCTTTTCGGCAGGCTGAGTTTGTGTTGGCATTGTGTGTGTGGTACTCAACTGAATTGCTTTTTGGTTACCCGTTTTAATATCTATCAGAATAACAGAAGCTTGCGGATCGCTCGTAGGAATAGCCAATTTGGTTTTGTCGGGTGATAGGACAGGCCAGCCTGATGAACTTAACAATGCAAGTTTCAGTCGTTGCATCTGCCAGCTATCTGTAACACCATCATAGCGCATCAAGCTCTGGTCGGGCCAAATAGCAAATAGGCCATTAATATCCGGATTGGCTACTGCTAATACATTGCCTGGCAGGATATACTTATCACCAAATCCTAAAATGAGACCAATATTGGAAAGGTTTGTTTTTAAACAAGAAGGATTAGCTACTAGACTTGAGGTAAATATCGATAGTAATTCCGGATCGGGTTTGAACGGAACAAGAGTGCTCTCATCGGATTTTCTGGTTGTTGGTGTTTTGTCATCAGTCGGCACCGTCAGAAGTTGTAACTGGCAGTTCAATTTTGTATCAGTATAAGTCAGCAGAGATGCAATCTGGCGTTTCACGAAATCCGATAGTGGCCCGGGCATGAGAACCGTTCCTTCATATATGACCTTCTGCAATTTGGCTTCTGTAATAATATTATCTTTATCGATCTCTTTGGCAGGATAAGACAAACAGCCATATATAATATTCTGTCCATCCAATGACCATATTGGGAAAACTGGTATAGCGTTGTTATGGTGAGCCAGGATTTTCGTTGTCTTGTTTTTCAAATCATGCAAGCAGATGACAAATTTAGCCTGGTTAAAATCGAAATATGGCTCATCCACATCCCAGCCATGCCAAATTGCTATCGCCAAATACCGCCCATCTTTCGAGAACATACACGATGCAAGAGTGGGCCAGGAAGGGCTTGGAGGGTGAAATTTCGGCAGATCTGATGGTTGAGTGGTCGCTGACAGAGCTTTAATGAGAGGCAGCATTGTATCAATTGTGTAGATGGTTCCGTGATTGTGAATTTCGAGTGAATGGAACCACTCAGACTCGGAAGTTATCATTCTGGCAACCCACAAACTTTTATCATAACACACAAAACTTCTTGCATATCGTGCCAACGGAAAATTTCGAACAATAGACCAGCTGGAAGCGTGCATATCATATTCGAGGATTGACAGCCCGGGTGCAATATCATGATCACCCGGAGAAGGCTCCTCTACAAAAGTCATAAGCATTCTTAACCTGTTATTAGTTGCCCATTGCAAAGATACTGGTATGATGTTGGCACCTGGAATACGCGAAAGTTGCGGAGGTAATGACACATCGACCACGGTTGTTTTTTGTGTTTTGAGATTGACAATTTTAATCTGATACCTTTCCTTTATCTTGTTAGCAAATGGGCAGGCAATCTTATCGCCCTTGGGTGAAAATTTCATCCAGGCTGGTTCTGCTCTCTCGTATATACGGCAGGTATGCGGGTAGTAAAACCACTTAGCGGCTGAGATATCCCATACACAAAGCTCGCCATTTGAACCGGCCATAGCAAAGTATTTACCATCAGCAGAAAGATCTGCTGCTCCAACAGTAATACCAAGAACTTTACCTTTGCCAGTTTTGGTATCGACCCTAACCCAGCACGAAGGTCCGCGGGCATAGATAAAACGTCCATCAGGAGACCAAAACGTATGGTAGCCGGAAGGAATTTCACCATCGACCAGCAATGGCAGAGTCTGCGAGTATATCTGTTTTTCGACTTTTCCATCAACGGAAATAATAATAACGCTAAACTTAACGGGTTTTCCTTTTGGCCTTGTGGTTGTCTTGGAAATGACGTTTCCAGCAGGAATTTCAGTATAGGGCTGAGTGCTGGTCTGGCCATCTTTTCGGTCAACTTTCTCCATCAATGAATAAGCAATCCATTTGCCATAAGGAGAAAAGCATGGCCCCGAAACAGCAATATCGTCGTTAAATTTCTCGCCATCGTCATCCAGATACTTTTTGATGATGCGTGTTTGACGGGTTTTCAGGTCGTGTACGAAAAGAGCTGGTATGACCTCACCTTCCGAAGAAACAGCCCAGAATGCAATATATCTACCGTTTTTTGAAAAGCTAATCGGACTATCTTTACAC
>WFQY01000477.1 GCA_015486815.1 Phycisphaerae bacterium
CTCTGGCCAACTGAGCTAATCGCCCGAAGAAATTTGCACAATTTATAATTTACAATTTTCGATTTATAATTTGTGGTTTTACAATTTGTAATTTTGGTTGTCAATTATTTCGCAGCGGGTTTAGTCTGAGCCTTCGCACTCGTCGTCGGAGCTGACGCCAATTTCATCTGCCAGCTTTCTTTCCAACTATCAATATTATGTAGTCTCTCACTTGCCAACATAGCTACGCCGGTACCAAGTAACTCCTTATTGCCAATAAGCTTGCGATAAGTATCTCTTGCTTTGTACCATTGCCCCGTATTTTCATAGACCACGCCTAGCCCCATACTCGCTGAACCGAGGGCTATAATATTTTTATTATATTTGTTCACCACTGCTGAATATGCTTGCTCTGCTTGCTGAAATGATTTTTCCTTATCCGTTCCGCTGTCGAACATCGCTTGCATAAGCCAAATATCCCCAGCCCGCGTAAGGGCAAAGGCAGCGAAATTATGATCGGAACTTTGATCTGCGAGCATCTGCAAATCTTCAGGCCTGGTATTGGCACCGCGAGTAGATAATATAAACAGCTGATCCCATTGCTGAGCACGCACCTGCTTATTACTATAATTAAGATAGATAATCATTCCTACGATTACCACTGCTAATACCGCAATGCTTATCACTTTTGAGCTCTGCTTTTGCAGAAACAGCCAAACCTCTTCAAGCGTTTCTTGCAACTCGTTTTGTTTCAATTGATGCCTTTGTTTTGATTTCATAAATCATCTCCATATCCGATATCGACATTATACACAAAGGCATTTTAACTTATCAGGATAATCGTGTCCAGAGTTCTTCTACCTTATGTGATATCTCCGATGTAGGGGCGTATTCGAGTATAGTTTTGCCCTGGCTGGTTGCTTCGACAAAAATTTTATCGAAAGGTAGCTTGCCCGCAAGCTCGATTCCTTCCTGCTGACAATATTGCTCCAATTTATCACTCATCTCCGTATTCAGGTCATATTTGTTGATAATGATTGATGTCGATATATTAAAATGTCGGCAGAGCTTTAATATGCGTTCAAGATCGTGCAAGCCACTAAGTGTGGGCTCAGTAACGATAACCGCATGGTTCACTCCCGAAAGCGACGCTATCACCGGACAGCCTATCCCCGGCGAACCGTCAATAACGATATATTCACGTTTTTCTTCGCCTGCAATCTGCATTGCATATTTCCTAATAACTGCCACCATCTTGCCACTATTCGACTCCGCAATACCAAGCCGACCATAGACCATAGGTCCCAATCGAGTGTCAGCTATGAAAATTTGTCCCGAATGTGCATCTTCGCTTTTGATTGCTTCAGCAGGACATACATCAGCACAACAGCCACAACCTTCGCAAGCAAGTGGGTCTATTTTCGCGACCTTCCAATTGTGATTATCTTCGCTACCGTTTACCATCGATAGTGCATCGAATCGACACACTTCGATACATCGCTGACAGCCACTGCACCAACTTCTATCTACAGTAAATTTATAGCCGCTATAAAAATCTTCAGGCTCTCTACGAAACTTTTCTGGCTTGACCACTAAAAACAAATCAGCTGCATCCACATCGCAGTCAGCCAATACCACATCGCCAGCCAGTTGAGAAAACGCTGACGTCAGCGTCGTCTTACCAGTACCACCCTTACCGGATATTACCAATATCTGTTTCACTGTTTTATTTCCTCCGTCTCCGATGCCAATTCGCAAATTCTCTGCCAAATACCTTCGCATATATTTCGAAATGACTCTATCACATCCGATATGATTTTGCCTTGCGAATACGCCTTTGCAATTTCCTTATCAAAGCCGATTTCGCCTATTATTGGCACATCATATCTTTCGCACAATGCTTTCACATCGCCCGCTCCGAGGTCAGCTCGGTTGACAATAACAGCCTGCTTTAAGCCCAGCGCCTTTCCCATTTTTATCGCGAGTTCAAGGTCATTTATGCCGAAAGGCGTCGGCTCGGTAATCAATACGAGCAAATCAACACCGCGAACCGATTCTACTGCAGGACACGCTGTCCCCGGCGGACAATCGATAAGAGTATAGCCATCGTCGGTATTTGAAAAATTCTTACGCAGATAATCGATTACCGGTGAGCTGCGAGCTTGCCCTATGTCGAGCAAGCCATAAACAAATTTCTTATCCCGCCAAGTAGCAATATTTATCGTTGCAACTTCCTTCGGGACTTCTTTAATAGCCTCTTGCGGACACTGTCGGGCACAACCGCCACAATTATGACAAAGCTCCTCGAACAGCATAGGCTTTTTATCGATAACGACCATCGCATTATATCGACAGACCTCGGCACACCTTCGACAGCCCGTACACTTATCAAAATTCACCTCCGGAAGTAGCACCGAAAATCGCTCTGTCTTTTCCGGCTCGGTCTGCAAAAACAAATGACAGTTTGGCTCTTCCACATCACAATCGATTAACGTTACGGGCTCATCCACTACGGCAAAGAGATTTACCGCAAATGTGGTTTTACCCGTTCCACCTTTACCTGAAGCAATCGCTATTGTTTTGCTCATTGATTTATCCTCCCTTACCCATACAGGTAGCAGCATCTATCTGCTCAAGCTCGCCTGCAAGGTACGCTTTGATATTTTCTTCGACCGTCCCTTCAATACCGCTATAAACCGGAATGCCTACCTGTTGAAATCCCATCACCGGACGTGCACCTATACCAAGAGCAATTACTTTCGCTGCCCCGTGCGACTGCATAAAATTTACAGGTCCCATACATCCCGCAGGGGTCGGACCGGGATTCTCAAACGAATTTACATTTACGATTTTACCGTCTTCGACCTCAACGATGGTAAAATACGGCGCACCGCCGAAATGCGTCGAACACTGAGCATCAGCTCCGTTAGCATCGAGTGTTGGTAAACCTAAAATCTCTTTCATAAAATTCTCCTATAAAAATTAGACAACTATGCAACAAATATAAATTTTAAACCCGCATTACAGCCGGCGTATTTCTCACCAAGATGATTATACAAAAATTGCTTCGCTCTATCACCTGTGCAATGTGCGGGAAAAACTCTTTTGATATCGAGTTCCTCCAAAAACCTTACCGTCTCCTTTAACCTACGTTCATCGGCATTTACTAAATGCATCCCCCCTACCACTGCATCAATCGGACGATTATCAGTCAACTGCCTAATATACAAAAGAGTATTGATTACTCCCGAATGTGCGCAGCCAAGCAAAACGATTATACCTTCGTCGGTATCGAAATATACCGCCTGGTCGTCAGGCAAAAGGTCTTGTTTTTTGCAACGTTCATCCGTATAGAAAGGCCCGCCTACATCCTCAAAATCAGTAACTCTCGGAATCTCACCGGTAACGAAAACCCCATCCGAAATTTCCGTTGGTTCGGTAGTATCGACAAGGTGCACTTTCTCACTGTAAACCGCACTGCGGTTTTCCTCGGAAATACCGATATATCGCGAAACGCCCAACTTACAGCCGTATTTTGGCACGAATGCTTGCGGATGTGCATATAACTTTATTTTATCGCAAAGCGATATCACCTCCGCTAATCCGCCGGTATGGTCGTAATGTCCGTGGCTTAGAACAATCGCTTGTGTCGTTGTAAGGTCAACGCCAAGCTGATTAGCATTGCGTCTCAATACTCCGCCCTGGCCAGTATCAAACAATATACGCGAGTCATCTGTTTCTATCCAATACGCAATGCCATGCTCAACGCCAAGATTAGCGTCGGCAGCTGTATTCTCTACCAAGATTGTAATATTTACATTTCCCATTATTATTCACATTCAAAATGGCAAAGCTCAATCCGCATCAACGGGACGATATCCCTTCGCCCAAATAATTTGCTTTTTAGCGGTCAGCCGAACTTTAACTTCACCAAAGCCCGCTGACTCTAACTTTCTTCTTATACCCACAGGCGTATAATAATCTTCATCCCATAATTTCTGTGCCAACGAACCACGCGGAAAATCCACAATCAAAATTTCACCGCCAGGCCGAAGTACTCTATATGCCTCCGCCAATATTTTTTCCGGATATTCCATCTCGTGAAACGACCACATCATAACTACAGCATCGATAGTTCCATCCGCAATGAAATCCAACTTCCTTGCATTTTTGCGAATGCAGCGGATTTTCCCGCCTGGCGTTTTCCGATGCTTGGGAAACCCCTTACCCGAGACATCCACGCCCATAACAATTTGATGATACGTGTGCGCAAGATATTCAACAAGCTCGCACGCTCCGCACCCTATATCGAGCACCTTATGCGCAAGTCGAAGCTCTCTGCCTATCTTCCGATGAAGAATAGGCTCGATTCGGTCATAGAAATCTTCTTCTATACCTCTATACGACACAATAACACCAATATTCCAATTTATTGCAGGCCTGTATGGCTCTTAGCTGTCGCAGAACTGGTCTCAGAAAGTTTGCCAGCTTTGAAATCTTCTATAGCGTCAGCTACTTTTCCCGAAGCCCCCGGCGCAATCTTAATGCCGGCTGACGATAAAACTTGAAACGCATTAGGCCCAACACTGCCTGTTATCACCCATTCGACGCCTTTGTCCACCATAAGTTGGCCGCTTTTTACTCCTACACCACCGGCACCAGCTGCGTTTTCCGAATTGTCTATCGCTTCGAATTCCCCGCTGTCGGTATCGTAGATAATAAAATACGCCGCCCGACCAAAACGAGGGTCAACCTCACTACTTAAACCCGCTCCCGTTGATGTAATAGCTACCTTCATAATAATTACTCCCATAACCTATAAAAATATTACCTACTTTTTTGATATCGAGCAACACACTCAATACCTACCTATTTGCTTTAATTACGGCTATTGCCCCCCTACCTTTCTGAAATTCAAAACACACCCGTAATTTAACCCATTGTCATGGCTTATCGTATCGCAATACTTCTTTTCAAATATAAATTTATATGCCTCTATCTCTTTTTTTACGCCGTCTATGCCTAATTCTTTAAATGTATCCATTGGGCTATCTTCTTTCGTATGCTTAGGATAAACAGAAAGCAGCCCGTTATCCTTCAAAATCCGCCACATTTCCATATAAAGTTCTTCTCGCTTATATTTATCAAAATAATGAAGAACATCATAGAGCAACACAACATCAACTAAATCATCATTCAAATCAAGATGAACATCACCGGATGTATTTATTGTCTCTATGTTCTGTAAACCTACTTCTGTTGCCTTTTGACTCAAACTATCCAAAACCTGCTGCTCTTTATCAACCGCATAAACAACGCCGCTATCACCAACAACTTTGGCTGCGGGAATCGAATAATGCCCTACACGACAGCCAAAATCCAAAACAACCTGCCCCGCCTGTAGGCCGAGCTTTTTCAGGAATGCTACTCCGCCTTCTATCTCCCACTTTTCCATATCATTTTCTATCATCAATATTACTTCTGCCCCCTATCGGATATCATAGCTGTTATCTTTTCCATAGTTAAGTCAGCTACTTTTTTCTGCTTCTTAAAATGCCTAATCATACGTTCGAGAAATGCCAATTGCTCATCTTTGTCATTATAATGCTTTAGCAGTTGATTTACCTTATCTATATTCGCTTCAACTTCCTGAGGAATTCTTTCGCTATCATGCCTGACAGCATCCACCGGACAAACATCGTGACAGTGTCCACACCGAATGCACTTATCGTCATCAATGACAGCTTTTTCGTTCTCATTTAACGAAATCGCTTCTACCGGACACTCTTCAATACAAACACAGCATCCTGTACATAAATCTTGATTAATCCACGGCATTGTTATCTCCTCGTTTATATTCTATATTTTACTCAAACTGACCG
Organism: Phycisphaerae bacterium; assembly: GCA_015486815.1. Lineage (GTDB taxonomy): Bacteria > Planctomycetota > Phycisphaerae > JAAYCJ01 > JAAYCJ01 > S014-18. The sequence goes on from WFQY01000477.1 coordinate 5,862, forward strand.
ATTTTGAGTGCTGTTTTTACGTAACTCTTTGTTTACCAATAATTACACACAAACTGTCATTCCCGCGAAAGTCGAAGATGCCGTTGGTGCGGGAATCCATACTCTCACCAACCAAATGGATTTCGCATCTCCGCTTCGCTCCGTGCGGAATGACGCGGTGGGGACAAATAATTTTATGTCAAATCGGTCAGTTTGAGTATTTTATTATATTCTATGTATTATCTTCTCTTTTTGCAAATGTTATCGCACCCTTCGGACAGACCGTCAGGCAAATACCACACCCTCTACATAATTCGGGGCTAATATATGCCTTTGAATCAACTTTAATAGCTCCAGCGGGGCATACTTTGGCACAGCTACCACAACCGACGCATTTGTCCGCATCAACTACTGCAACAGGCGGCTGATAGCCAGTAGTATCAAACCGCCCCGATCGACGAGCTTCCATCGGCATCGCATTCATAGGAGGAGGATTAGACCGCCTCATTCCACGACCCATAGGCCGAGAAAACCATCGCCCTAATCCTCCACCACCAAAAGGCCTGCGCCAAGACATACCACCCATTCTACCTCTGCCTCGGCCCATACCCATCGGACCTGTTCCATCTCCACGTGGCATAGCTTTTCCTTTCTCTATGTCATTGACGTAAATTTATGTCCTATCTCTGTTATGCATCTCTATTACGCACGCGTCATAGGCACATTACAGTTGGGACACATTATCTGCATACACGGCACACCCTGCTGATGAGGCATTGTTCTGCCACATTTCGGGCAGACACAATTGCCACCCGGGCCAGCCCCTATACCGCCCATTCTACCGCGTCCTTGACCCTGACCTCGACCGAGGCCACGACCTTGTCCCATTCCGCCACCAGTTCCGGCATTACCAAAAGGTTTCATAATAATTACCTCCGATTTTTGATTATATTCACCTACATTATAAGTTTTCAGGACATTCTAACATTCTTAAGAATGTTAGAATGTCCTTAGTTGCGATTGCGGTAACCCTACAGGTTAGGTCTCCGATTTACTCTCGAGTTCCGAGATCCTCTCCCTGATTGCCTGCAGTTCGCTCTCGAGCTCACTGGCTTGGGCTTTGAGGTCTTCTGCTTCACCTTCGCGAGACCCAGCACTGACAGGCTGACCATACCAAGGCACAGCTGCTCCTGGCCAATAACCGCCGAAACGTGTCCAACCGGGCACGCCGGTCGCCCAATACCAGTGCCGATATCCTCTACCGAAACCTCTGCCAAACCCAAGTCCTCTTCCAAAGCCTCTGCCGAATCGCCAGAAGCCTCTACTACCGCCAGGCCAGGGATTCATATAGCCCGGAACACCATAACCTGCACAATAACCAGCAGCCCGACCTGTCATCGGACCTGCTCCCATCGGACCTGTTCCATCTCCACCAGGCATTGTTCTATCCTCCATAAAACGTAACCAACATTTACCAAAACCAACCCAAACAATTTATATCGTTTATCAGCGATAATGACGCCGATACATTATTGTCCTCTTCCGCCACGCCAGCGTCTTCCTCCGCCCCTGCCTGGGTCAGACGCCCAAGGCGGCGGACCGGCAGGCAGCTGATATACGCCACCTTCGATACATATTGCCTTACCGTTGACCAACGCATCCGCTATCTTACGTCTGGCGGAACGGATTATTCGAGCGAAAGTCTGCCGCGAGATGCCCATCCGTTCGCCAGCTTGTATCTGCTCAAGACCTTCATAATCCGCTAACCGTATAGATTCATATTCGTCAACAGTCAAACACGATGTCTCAAGCTCGTGCAACGGCACTGCACGAGGCTTAAAATATGTATAGCCAGGCATCGCATTTACCATTCTGTGCTTTGGTGGTCGTGGCATATTAACATTCCAAACATCACATTATGAGCATATGC
>WFQY01000478.1 GCA_015486815.1 Phycisphaerae bacterium
GGATCGATAAGCACCGGCCCGAATTCCGGTAGATTACTGAAAATGGTACGTGCAAAGAAAGTCGCATAGCCAATGATCTTATCGTTAGGTTTATCTTCTGCGACAATGATATATTCCACGCCGGGGTTATCGATGACATCCTTCAAAAGTTTCGACCAGCCGCTATGTGCTTTTTCCCTTTCGTGAAGCTCTTCGATTTTACTCCAATCGTCTGTCTTCATTCTTCTGAATATTATGCCCTTCTCAGCAAGTTGCTGTTCCTTGCGAATTATTTTTTCCGATGCCTGCCACTTATCAACGTCGGTTTTCATCTCAGCTGCTATCGTAATATCCCGCCAATATCCCATTTTGAAAAGTGTATTGACCATCTCATCATCACGCAGATTGACAGCTGTCGATAGTGGCTGAAGCGGACCTATATACAGATTATAGATATTAGCTTTTTTAGCTCTATTATGGAGTTCGTTGAGCATCTGCTCGATGGTCTGTTTGAAATTTTCGTTTCTTTCCGCTTCGAGTATAAAGATTTTTATAGTATCGTTATCCTCAGAAGTTTCTTTCGATGCAAATAGGATTGCTTTTAGCCTCTCGCTATCGTAGCCAGCGAAGCTAAACTCGGGAGAAAATTGTTGCTTTTCGAAGACCTGCTTTATAGGCTCATCCGTCAGCTCTTTGCAAGGAATAAATATCCCCCTATCGAAAATTCGCCAGGGATTGGTGTGAACTATCCGTATCATATCATCGGTAATATTCGGATCGAGAGATTCAAATTGCATTTAGCTTTCTCCTGTAGATTTATTCCCTATATTAAACCGTTTTAAAACATAGCCAACCAAAGATCATCTTCATTTTATCTGCTTCGTAGGTGCTTTTCAAGCACCTGACCGTCAGCTAACAGCTATTTCGTTAACAGTTCGAGTAGTTTCTTTCGTGCTTGTCTTATTTGTTTATCATCGCCAATGACAGTCGGATAGGTAAAACTACCCCCCGAACGCCAAACCCATTTGAGAATGGATTGCTTCTCACTACCAATGAGTAACTTTTCGGCTTGCTTCGATTTAAGTTTGTCTCTAAGCGCCCAAAGCAAACAGAAATCTTCCCAACCGTCACTCAGGCCAAACATACTGGCAGATGGTATAGTACCGTCTTTGCCCGGACAAACACAGCTATACCCGTGATTCGGATAATAGGTATGATACCCATAAATCTGAAAACCCTTCAAATTTCCCTTCCATCCCTGCCAAAATCCGAGCCTATGTTTTATATATCCCGTTCGATGCTCACCGTCGAGTTGGGTTGCTGGTATCGTTTCGGGTAGCATTTTCAGCTTACCGGTTTCCATCCATTGCACAATGGAATATACCGACCAATATGGCGCAATCCAAGTCAGCCTTTTAGCTAACTTTTGCATTGCATCAAGCGGTGTCGATGCGAAACCGCTGCCTGCAAATTCGAGAGCAGGAACAACTCTTTTCGCTTCATCCATCGTATCGCAAACAGCTTGCACTTTTTCCGGCGAAGGGTCGAGTTCATCAATGAGATACCAGAAAATGCGTTTAAATCCTTTGCTTTTCAGATAGTCAACCTCCTGTTTTAATATCGCCAATTTAATTCGCCTTTGTCCGTCTTTCGTAAGTGTCTTAAAATTCTTCGGCAGCCACGACTTACTCACAGGCCAACCATAACGAAAGACAGCATTATCCATTCCACGCTTAAGCGCTTCATTCAAAATCACATCCCAACCGGTAAAATCAAGAATAGGAACTCCGTCTTTATCAAATTTCTTTACCTTGATAAACTTCTTCAAAATATCTTTGCGGTTTCTGATTTCGAATATGTTCTGTCCCATCATCTTCATATCGTCGAGACACAATCGATATAATCTTAGCTGATCTTTTGTGTCTTGGACATTAGGATAAAGTGTATCAAAGACGCATCCGAACGAACTCCAGAAAAAACTCATATACAAATCATCCCGTTTAGGCAGTTCAACATTCCATACTTTGACATTTATTGTCAGATTCGCCGGTTTCGATACTTCGGAAACTAATTTAAGATTTATAGAGTAATCGCCAGCTGGCACATTTTTCGTTGATAGTTTCACTCCGAAAGCATTCTTTTTACCAACTTGTGCGTGAAGGGGCTTACCCCTATAAAGCCAATCTTTGCCATTATCAACAAGCACATCAACACTGCCCGGGAAATTGCCCTTATCGACTTTGAAATTTACCTTGCCGATAATCCTCATACACTCAAGCCTAAGATCGACAAATTCATTTTCGTCTTTGACCAAATCAAGATTTATATTATCAACTGCGATTCGCTTTCTCTGCTCGGTGGGCAGATACACAAAATATCCACGTTTAATATCGTCAGCTGTCAGGTCGAAAGTCCATCGAGGAGCTTTGGGTTTGAATTTCGGATGAATATAGACCGGTGCGTTGTCGCCCAAAAATCCCGCAACGATAGGAGTTTCATATTCACCTATTTTTTTGCCATCCGCAAAAATCCGCTGAGCGATGATATACATTCCGTCAGCTGGCGCTTTCCATTTGAAATCCTTTGTTATCGTTTTCCCGAGTTTAGGGGTAATAACGACAGAAAGTTCAGCGAGCTTTTTTCTGCGCATATTCATCAAAGTCGATAGAATTTTCAGCTTTTTGCTATGTCGGGCGGAAAAAAATTGATTTTCGAAAGTAAAGAGCTTTGTCTTTTCGAGGTATGAAAATCCGAGCACACCGCTATCGGAGGCATAAGCTAAATCTTCCATATCAACAACGGGAATAATCGACGCGGTAAATTTAACGCTTGCACCGGATTTCAGATTAACCTTCGGATAGACCCATTCAACCGTACCTCTACCTGTTCCCGCCCAAAAATATACAATGCTTAATTTGTTACACCCGATAGCTACTCCCCAATTTTCATTGTCATTGACAATACCTAACCAAGGGGCAGCTATCTTTTTCTCCCATATAGACTTGCCCTTTCCGCACCAACTCGCCCAGCCGATTTTCTGTACGCCATATTCATTATTATAGCAGCAATGTAATCCGTTTGTTGGCTTGATGAAGTTGCGAATCATATGCTCGTATTCTTGAGGATGGTTCGCTTTATTAGTTATCGTATATTCCACGTTGATAGCTGGCGAATCGTCTGAAATCGTAATGCGCTTTCGCCAAAGGAAATTCGATGAATCAAGATAAACATACTCGAAGACAACTTGTTTGTCATTTTTCGAGACGAGTTTATATTGATAATCAGCCATCGTTCGCTCGCCCCTATCGTCGAGCCAGCCACCTTCGCCCGGCGCCCAGAGCACTATTTCTCTATTCTTAGCTTGCTTATGAACGAGCGATTTGATACGCCCGCCCATCGACGTAAACGTAGTTGATATGAACTTGTTATCCACTTTGACAATATCATATTTTCCTTCCTTGCTTTCTTTAACATTCATAGCTATACAAGTAATCGAAATCGACAAAACGACCAACACCGTTAATACCAATGAGAAAAACCTTTTCGAATTCATCGCCAAAATCTCCATTTAAAATGATTACAATAACAGAACCACTATAATATTATAAC
>WFQY01000479.1 GCA_015486815.1 Phycisphaerae bacterium
CACAATAGCTGATGATTTCGCTCCGTCGATTCGCTTATCCGGTTAGTATCACTTACGCCGCCAGTAGCATCAGCTTCGCAGAGACTCCGGTATATCTCAGAGGCAACAGCGGGCAAGACATTTACCGCTATTCCCATCAAGCCCGCTCCGCCAGCTGACAATGCTTCCAGCATCAACGGTGTATTCGCTTGCAATACCGACATACGCATATCCCGGGTTGCTTCTATCTTGGCTGATATCTTCGCTATCTGACAACTCGTCTCTTTATACGGGCCAAATCTGCCGCTACGAGCTAATGTCTTTACCGCATCTACCGACAGCTGACTTATACCGACGTTCGGACATTCATATACGCCAACATCACACGGGATAACCTCCGCCATTCGGAAAAGATATTCCAGCGTCGATGATTCATCGCGGCAAAACTCAGGCAGCAGTAAAATAACCGCATCAATGCCAACATCAGCAAGCTTTAAACTGTAATTCTTATGTGCTTCGATATTGTCGCCGATAGAGCCTGTCGCTACGACTGGAATATGCCCTTTGCAACGCTGAACTGCTATTTCTGCTAACTGTAGCCGTTCCGACTCGTCTAATTCGAACATCTCACTCGAACCGCAGACAGCGAATATGCCATCTACGCCCTGAGATATATACCAATCGATAAGCTTGCGATAGCAATCATAATCTATTCCGCCACGCTCGTCGAAGGGCGTGAGCATTACTGGCCAAACACCTTTGTAAGTTTCGTTCATCTCTGTGTTCTCTCGTCAAAAGCTATTTTGTTGTTATGTCTTCTTTCATAGTCCATATGGTCAGTTTCCCCAGCGAGTCAGGCCTCGACCGACGCATCAGGCTTATGATATAAGCTAATGCCATAAATACCGTATTTACCAGGATATTGACCCAGTAAGGGCATATCTTAATACTTAGTGCATCCGGTAGCCAGTGAAACGTGTTTAACACCAGATAACCATTTATCAATATCGTAATCACCAGTGCTATCATCACTGAAGCGTAATCCACACGAGTCGTGAAAAAGCCCAAAAGGAAAAAGCCACAAACACATCCGCCGAATAACGCTGTTATTATTATTCCCAAATCGACCATCGATTCCTTTGGTAAAAAATAAAATACAATCGCACCGCCTATCATAAAGGCAGCTGCTATCGTCGAGAGTATTCTCGCTAAAACAAGATAATATTGGTCGCTTCGAGCTTTGCGTGCATAACGTTTGAACAAGTCCACTACCGATATGGTAGCGACTGCATTTATACTCGAGTCGAGCGATGACATTGCTGCTGCCAATACCGCTGCTATTATAAAGCCAGCTACTCCCGCGGGGATGCGGGTAAGAATAAAATGCGGAAATACCTGATCGGCTTCAAGCCCTGCCACAGCAGGGTCGGGAAATATCTTGTAATAGGCAAACAGACACGTGCCGATAAAGAAAAATAATGTCCAGGTAGGCACACTCGTGAGTGCACATAGCAAAGTTGCTTTTTTCGCTTCCCGTTCGGAAGAGGCTGCCAAATATCGCTGAACTACGTTCTGATTCGAGCTATACTCGTTAAGCCAGCCATATATGCCGAGAATCAACATTATCCAAAATGTCCTTCGGGACAAATCAAAATCCATATCACCGAGATAAAATTTATGATTAGCCGAAGCTACGTGAATTATCTTCATTAGTCCGCCCGGTATGTCATAAAGTACATAAGCAATGCTGATAAGACCGCCTGCAAGCAGAATTATCGTCTGAATCACGTCTGTCCATATGACTGCTTCCATTCCGCCAGCTACGGTATAAAATGCGATGAACACACCGCCAATGATTATTACCCATATTATATGTACACCCGTAAGAATGCTTATCGGTATCGCGACGAGGTATAAAATCGTTCCGAGCCTGATTATCTGCAGAAAGATGAAACTGATAGCTGCGTATAGTCTTGCCAAGGGGCCGTAACGCCTTTCAAGATATTCGAAAGCTGACGTTGCCTTACCATGCCGGAACAGCGGTATAAATACCTGGATAGCTATGATAGCGATTATTGGCAGTGTAAGATTAGGCACGAGCATTCGCCAATCGAGGATAAAGGCTGCCGCTGGTAGTGCGAGGAATGTTATCGAGCTGATGGATGTACCGAGCATCGAAAGACCGACCGCCCAGCCGGGGAACGCACGATTGCCGAGGAAATATTCTTCGGTGCTTTTGTTGCGTTTGGAGAAATACGCCCCCATCGCTGCCATCGCTGCAAGATAAATCACTATCGCTACAACGTCAAGAGGACGAAATGTATGTACTGCTAATATCAAACCCATACGTTGGATCTCCTAACTATTGTTTGATCAAATACGAAAAAGTATTTTTGCCGACCGGCTTGAGTTATTTTCCTAATGGCGGTGGAATTTTAATTATTCTGAAATCATCAGTAAACATGGAATGATTATAAACAAAAACGAAGCCCGTTTCCATACCTATAAATAAATCCGGCAGGTTGTCTTTGTCATAATCATAGGGAGCAGGTGCACAAGAATGTACGCCGAAGTTTAACGGTTCCCCGTTAGCAAGCAATAGCGGTTTCGCTTTTCTGAATACGGGTCTGGTGTCTGTTCCGACATTGATAAGGACAACGACGGTGGCATCCCCGCTGCGGGGTAGATCGAAACGTGAATTTTCCCTTATGCCTCCTCTTCTTGGTTGACCTATCAGAATATCTGTTTTTCCATCGTTATTCCAATCCACAGCGTATAGTTTGTTTCGCCCGTTATATCCCGAAGGGCCATCGATTTTAATGGTGCTACCATTGTCATATTTTAGCTGTTCAGGTGGTAGCAATGCCGATGGTCCCTGAATCCAGTCGCGTCTGTATATAGCTAAAAAGCCTCGTGTGTCGTCGGTAACGATACAAGGTCGATGTTCCGAATCATAAAAAATGCAAGGTTTTGTTCGCCAATGTACCTTTAAAGGCCAGCAATTTATTGTGAGGGGTATAGGTTTGCTCAATTTGTATTTTCCTTTTTCATGTGAGAAATTTGCAAGCCAATATACATAACCGGTTATATCACTCGCTACTATATCGAGCGTGCCATTACCATCCCAATCG
>WFQY01000480.1 GCA_015486815.1 Phycisphaerae bacterium
GCTGGCGGAAAAGCCCTGTTACGAAATTAGCTGAGCCTTATGAAGAATTGATGTTTTTGGGTAAGGGAGATTATTTTGGTTTTGGTATCGAAGAGGGATTTAATCCGTTCGCTATTGTTGCGGAAGATTCGTTAGAGTTTGAGCGAGCGACTTGTAATTGTCTGCAAGACGAACATTTTCTGATAGCTGAAGATGAATTAAAGGATAGAGAAGAGTTTTATTGCCATCTTATCTTTACATATCTGAATCGTTCGGAAGCGGAAAAATTAGCTGACGATTCAAAGCCTCTCACGTTTGATAAGGGTTATCCGGAATTTCCTGCATTTCCGCCTGATGACGACGGGATAATACGAGCGGTCAATCCTCTCGAGACAAATATGCGCTCGATGTGGTTTTGTGGTGAACTATTAGGTCGTGCGGTAAAGTTTATTTCCGAAGGCGTCCCTAATGGAAAAGGCGAACTTATCGTCCAGGGGCCTGGCGAAAATTACAGTACGATTATTTATCCCTGCGGCACATCATTTCATTTGCATCCGGACAAAAAGCATATCGTCAAGTTGAAGCTTCAAGTTGACGGTGATAATACTTTCGGAAAAGCGTGGATAAGTCAATATCTATTTCGTGTCAAATATAGCTCACCGAGAACAATCTCACCTTCGATAAAAGCAGATGGTAATTGGCACAAGATAGAGCTTGTGTTTTATCCTGAAAGGGATTGCGATTTTTGGAATCTCTATTTGGAAGTAACAGGTGCGGGCAAGGTACACTTTAGCGATTTTGAATATACGGTAGAATGAGGAGTTTTATGGTAATGCCGGGAATTTGTATCAACGAAGACAATGCACATTTTTATACCAAACGTAGCCCCGAACAGATGACGGAAGACGAAGTAAACAAAGTCATCGATTTTTACGCTCAGTCGGGGCAAACAAAAGCGGTTATGCTTTGCACGAATGTTCAGCGGGCTTTATTCGACAGTGCGGTTTGGCAGCCTTTGTGGGACGGATACGAGCCTGACGGCGATGAAAATCAGCCCTTTTTGCAATGGATTGAAGATCCGAAAGAGAAAACTCTTGAGGTACCGAATCACGGTAGGTTATGGGTGCATAACCTTTGGCTACTCAAGGAACGAAAAATTGATCATTTGAAATTATGGCTCGAACGTGCACGTAAACACAATATTGAAGGATGGCTTACGATGCGAATGAACGATGTGCACACGAATGATACAATCGAATCATTCTGGCACAGTCAGCTTTGGCGGGAACGGCCTGACCTTTGGCGAAGAGAATATAACAATGAAAGCTGGTGGGACAGAGCTTTCGATTATAGCAAGCCCGAAGTCAGAGAACATCATCTTAAACTCGTTCGCGAGCTACTTCAGCGGTATCAACCTGACGGTTTGGAATTGGATTGGATTCGCTCGATTTTCCATTTTGCACAGGGCTATGAAGACGCTGGTTGCGATGTGTTGACGGAGTTTGTCAGGCAGGTTCGCAAGTTGGTTGATGAGACATCAAAGCAATCGGGAAAAAAAATCAAATTAGGTGTCAGACTACCCGAAAATCCGATTACAGCTAAACGGCTGGGAATGGACGGGCCTCGCTGGATAAGAGAAAATCTTATCGACCAAATTGTATTATCACAATGGTTGAGTGCAATCAATTTCGACCCCCCTATCGAAATATGGAAAGATATTATAGGTAATCGTGAGGTAACCATCGCTGTGAATTTTAGTACATCGACCGCTCCGTTTAATCGCGACCAACTCAAGCGTCCGGGGGTAAGGTCATTGAACAATACAATCGAACTACTACGCGGAGCAGCTCTCAATGCCTATCATAAAGGGGCTGATTATGTATATTTGTTTAACTATTGCTATTACGAATCGACCGACCCTGAACATTTGAATTTGATACTTTCGGAACTCGGCTCGCCGGAAACGATGATAAACCGAGCGCGAAGATGTATGATAAGTTTTGAAGAAATATCAGCTCCGGGAATAGCTGAATCTTCCGTGCTGCCGATACGATTTGATGAAATCAGAGGTATAAGCAAATACGGACAAACTATTACATTGTGTCCGTATATCGGGCCTGCTCCGAAGGTAAATCAGTCATCGACCGTTATTATAGGCTTTCTCAAAGACGAGCAAAAAATAAATCCCGAAGAGCTTACGGTTTGGCTTAACGGTAAGAAATGTAAATATAATCCCGACGCAAATATGCCAGCAGAATTTCCCGAATGGGTCGCGCCTATATTAGGATTTGACATACCAGCGGGTGTTCTGCACGATGGTAGAAACACAATTGAGATAACGAGCAAGACGCAAACCGGTACACTTGTATGGTCGGAGATATACATCAACGCTGCGATTGCATAATGTCGCTCATTCCTCCGCTGTCAATAACGCTGCCAATTCCGCTGTCAAAAGGTAAACGCATATTCATAAGTTGTTGATGCAGGTGTTTATTATTGCGCTGAGTGAACCTTGTGCAAGACAGACGCAGGAATCACAGGCGCCGTAGTACAATTTGAGAAGGTCATTTTCGTAATCCGCAATAGCTCCGCAAGCAAAGACTACATTATCGCAATTTCCGTGATGCTCATATTCCGTTTCCGGAGCAAGCAGATAGCTATTGGTTTTGCCGATAACTCGCCAAGGCTCAGAGAGGTCGAGCAAAATCGCCCCGATATAATAGGTAGCACTGCCAGCGGGAATAAAAACGCCGTGAATAATCACAAGCCAACCTTTGTCTGTTTTTATTGGTGGGGTAGGTCCGATTTTAACCGCGTTCCAGAATCGATAATTCGGGGCAAGGACAGGCTGAAATTCGCCCCAATGCACAAGGTCGGGCGATGCGCTTATCCATATTTCGCCTAACTGCCCTTCGCCTGCGCCGGGACGGTCGAGTTTATAATATTTTCCGTTAATCTTTTCCGGAAACAGTGAAGCTCCGCGATTTCTTGGCTGAGTTATGATTGCAATACGTTCGTAAGTTTTAAAATCTTTTGTCTTTCCGAGCATTCCTACGGGCGAAGCGTGTCCTTGTACCATCACAGGAGTTATAATGTAATAGGTATCGTCGATTTTGGTAACGCGATTATCGATAAAGTGATGATAAAGCGTCCACGGATATTCATTGCTTTGCACATCGATAAAATTTTCTTCCGAAAGCTCGAAATTGACGCCATCGTCGCTTATCGCTATTCTTGTCTGTCCGACATCGCGACCGACGCCACGAGTAGCTGTATGCTCGACAACACTTACGAGCAATATTGTTTTGTCTTCGTAAATGACGGGCGAGGGATTATAAATCTGCGCAAGATGAGGATAATCTTTGATATGAATCAAAGGATTATTGGGGTGTCGTTTTAGTATTTGTGTCGTATGCACCACGGCCTTATCTCCTAAATAGGTATTACTTTACGAAAAAGCCGGGAAAAAATCAAGAAAAGCATTGACAATTTCTTTCCGTTATGTTAACATTAACACTGATGGATGTTATCA
>WFQY01000481.1 GCA_015486815.1 Phycisphaerae bacterium
CCCAAGCTGATATGTAGCAGTAATAGTAAGCATTATTTTTCAAATGAAACGACCAGCTAATCGGTTTATTATTAAATTTTAAAACGGATAAATCAGCTAATCCCTTTGGCAAAGCTGATTTTATTATGTTTTTGTACAATAATTCCGGCCGACGACTGTCAGGCCATCTGCGTCGATGGTGATACAGAAACTGCGGTAAAAATTCGCTGATTGCTCTTGCAGTTTCATCTTGACGATATATATCCAATTCTACTTTTCCGTCATCGTTCAAATTTCTATGTCTTTTGCGAATCTCTTTACGAAACGAGCGTGGCAATCTCTCGCACCATTCATCGAAAGAATCGAATTGTGAAATATCGATAAAGGGCGCCCTTTCGGTTTCCGTGAAATCATTCGCAGGCATAGCGAACTTTTGTCTTATTCGTGATATGGACATTATATCGAATTCGTTCTGTTTTTCCGTTTCGTTAAAAAATTTTCGCCAGAAACTTGCATACATTTTGTCAGAATGTTCACCCGAGAAAATCGGGTCTTGATAATCGAAATTGTCAAGTCCTACCGGTGCCAGTTTACGTTGATATAGCTCGAATAATTTGTCTGTGAATATTACAAGCGGAAAAATTACTGACAATTCATCCGAACAGGTTGCTATCAGAAACTTCGGCTTTACGTATTCCGATTTATATGTTTGGCACCATTCACCTGCAATTGCAGGCGAGAAAAATATATTTGTATTTCCATTGGAACAATCAAACCACCTCTGCCATTGACTTACAAAAGATGAATCTTCGACTTCGTTCCAGTGTGTCAACCATTCGAATTTCCAGTCATCAGGTTTCAAGCAAGTCTTCGTCATCGTCTTCCGCCATTTCTGTCTGAGTTATCCAAGAACGCGGATATATGATTTTCTTTATTGTATATAACATTAGTTTCAAATCTTCACGTTCGTTTTCCTGCAGAGCAAAAGTGAGCAGTACGACAAGATAACATATCGCACCGGCAGCGACGCATAATCCCAGTCCTATCCAACTCGTAGGATGGACGAGAAATTTCAGACCATACCAGATAGCAGCTGCCGGTATTCCGGGAAGTATTCCCGGTGCAAATGTTCGTTTAAGCCATTTATGTAAACTTACATCGGTCATATCGAAAGCAAGTGGATATATCAGAATAAGCATTCCCGCGATTTCGGTTACCATTAACGCAAGAGCTGCTCCTATCGCTCCCATTTTCAACACGCCTACCATATATATCGCCAATGCGAGATTAACCAGTCGAATAATTAATACTCTTCTGGTCGTTCGGTGTATTTGTGCGGAAGCGTGAGCAATAGAGAACAAAATTTCCTGTCCGATAGATACGGGAAATGTTACAAGCAACAATGCCATCACCTCAGCTGCTATAATAAACTTATCGCCGATGTATAAATGAATCACTTCGTTTCGGAATACAATCAAAGGTAGAGCGAACAGGACAGCTGCCCATAGTCCGTATCGTCCGCCACGCAAATAGGTGTTTCGCATCTGAAGTTTATTTCCGCTTGCGTGCATAGCTGTCAGCGGTGGTAGCAGGGGGTTATATACCAAACTATGCCACGAACCAAATTGCCGATATGGAATCGAGCCTACATAAAAACACGTTACATCCATTGGTGTCGCCAGCTCGTTCAAAAGGATGGGGTTAGCTGCGGATTGTATCATTCTTGCAATGTCGCCTAAGAAATTCCAGATACCAAATGAAATGATTTCTTTCGCCCTCGACCAGTTGATTTCGCTAAGTTTCAGTTTTAGCTGGGGAACCAATCTTCGTGAGATATTCATTCTGACCATAAGTCTGCAGACTTCCGCTGTTACCGAGGCAACCACTACCCATAATACTCTCGGGCTTATACCAATCAGCAGAATACATAAAAGCGTAATTCGAAACAGTTCGGCACTTACGTTTAACATATTCTGGATTACGAATTTCTGTTTGACGTGCAAACCGACGCCGAACGGCGCAAGAGGAAGCCTGATAGCCAGCGAGAGAATCAGCAGGCTCATCATTATCCTCGCATCCCAAAGCCTATGCGGCGCTATTTTGAGGATATGGTCAATATACCACGAAAAGACAAGTCCGCCGGCCAAAACCAATATTCCCGCACCAAGCAGGGGAAAGAACATTGTCGAGACAATCTGGATTACACCCCGTTCATCTCCTTTTGCATAGGACTCTACGATATATCTGCCGAGTCCGCTGGTGAGAATGTTAGTCAGTAGGGGGGCAAAGACCATAACCGCCATCAAAACGGGAAGCAGACTATATTCATCGGGACTGATTCGTCTCAGTAGATATTGGTGCATCCATATCAATACCGAAACGTTAAGCATCCGAGCTACCACCGAACTCGCTGAGTTGATAGCTACGAGCTTTTTGCTGATTGTAACTTCTGTTGTCATAATTAAGTATTATGTGTATCCGTAACTTCGATTTTTTTTGCCTGCTATTCTTTCGAAAATTTCTAATTGTTTATCTGTCAAAATATCTTTCCATCTCTCATCAAGTTCGATTTTCGATGATTGATTTAGTCTCATGCCGTTACCTATTACGTGCTGAGTAACCGAGCGAAAGTCTTTGACTGCTTTCGATGGTTCGACTCCGATAAATTCGAATATTCTGTTTAGCTGATTTTCGGTGTCGGTACAAAAATCTTCATATTTGACTACGATTTTTCGGTCGGAGTGAATTTGCGAAAGGATATTTTCCGCTTCTTCCATACATCGTCGCCATTGGTACGCTGATTGTTCGATAGAAAGTTTTTCAGATGCCCGATTTCCTCCTGTTCCACCTTCACGAAGATTCGGATCGTCAGCGTCGGCAAATTCCGCGGGATTCATATAAGTAAGTGCCACCGCTCGTCCGTCGCGAATGAGATGAATTACCTTAACATCAAGCTCGGGATTTTTTAGCAGAAACTTCAATCGCAGCCCTATTTTTGATGAATCCACCACTACCTTAGCACCGGTTATTTCGCATAGAGTTTCTATAAGAACCGAATTGCGGTGCTGAATTTCTTTCGATGCACGCTGCCACGTTGGCGATATTGCCAACGCTGTATCCCTTATCTTTTCCAAAATCACTCCGCGATGCAACGGACCCATAAGCCAACGGACATATCCGCTATTGATATTTCGAAAATCCGTTTTCGCATCTGTTATATCGAACTCTATTCCCTTTTCACACATTCGCTGATTTAGCTGACGGTAAAACGGACATTCTTTTATTCTGCTACCACACGAGCAGAGATATTTATCGACATTGTCCAGATGATTCGCTTTTAGCTCTCCTATTGTGCATATATCCGGATGTGCTCCGAGTGTCATCGCAAGAAGCGTCGAGCCGGAATGACTAGCGGCTAATATATACACTAATTTTGTCATCGTTCTGTAATTATTATCGGCTGCTTTGATGTACTCTTGCGTAGTGAAATTGTTTGACAGGTAATCGTGTTTGCCCTTGCGCTCGTTGTCTTTCGAAATATACCCTGAACATCAGAAAAATTGCACACCACATACCTACGGTGCCTTCGGTCGGATAAAAATGCTGGCTACCCAACCCTGCAATGAGTTGAGCTACCACAAGCGAAAAGCACATACAACCGGTCAGTGCATACCACGGATTGGCTTTATCCACAAACAGTCTCGTCGAATAGACCACTACTATAGTGAAGAAAATCAGCACGGGAATAAATCCTATTATTCCGTTATCCAAAAGCCATTCCAGATAGATATTGTGCGGATGAGGAAAATTTTCACCGAGATTTTCCCACAGATAATACGTCAAGCCTGTTCTTCTCATCGCCAATCTGCCATAGCCTAACATAGGCGCCTTTTCTATCTTTTCGATAACCATAGGCCAAGCTATGGATCGTCCTGAGGTTAATTTATATTCATTTATATGCGTGTGTCCCGATGGCGACATTTGGCTCAAACCTTGAGTGATTCTCGCAGTAGCAGCGGGGAAGACAGCTGCGAATACTATGGGGATAATCGGAGTTAGCAAAAGATACCACCGCCATCGAAGCATACACAAAAGCAGACCTACACCTACCCACGCTGCATATCCCGCTCGGCCGCCGGTAACCGCTTGCGCGATGGCGGTAATAACAGCAGCTCCGATGATGAATATCCGATATCGCCATTTTTTTATCACTATCATCGTTCCCAAAATAGTCCAGCTGGCGCCAGCCATTATAGTTGACATATCAACAGGCTGATAGCCCATTCGCTTTTCGATTTTCAGTCTTGCATGCGTCGATAGTCCTTTGCCTTCCCAAAGTACTCTGATAGGAACGGATATTATCACTTGCATCGCAAAAAGCGTATAAAGAAGCAAAATTGCGAAAATCACAAGCCTGAGCCTTTGATAATTTCGCACGCCATCGTAAACAAGAATTCCGGGAATTACCCATTTCAGTGTGTTGATAAATTCCTCGCTTATCATATTGGCAAGCGGATAATCTTCTATAAAACTACGGTCGAAAACCGCACGAAAAAATCCTACGATTATGACTATCAGATACAGTATCAATAGTACGGTGATAAATCGAGGCATATCCCAGACAATACCTTCTGCTCTGCGCTGAATAAACCAGCCAGCTAAAATGGCTGCCATCAGGATATTCCATAGATTTAATCCCTGTACACCCATAATACTTCGTGGCATATCGGGATGTTCCAGAATTGCCATCAACACAATCAGCCCACAAAGCGATATGAACCAATCTTTCCACGCATATATCGCCAATGCGACAACGAATATCCAAAATAACAATACGCGTATTGACATTTATTTATTGCCCCTGCCAAGCGGATAAAATCCAACCCATATGATAAGGTCGTGATTCGTAATCTATCTTATTCGGTTTGAAAAATATATCCGCAGCTGGTAGCCTTATATCGGGATGAAGGCGAGAGAAAATTGCATTGACGGCGCGGACAAATTTTCCGGGCTCGCGTCTATATACCTTGCGCCAAATGATTTTTTCTTTTTTATCGATAATAGGATTTGATATTGGCTCGGGCGGTTCGATAAGCCAATCGAGGCTTTTCTCTATTGCGTGAGAAAAGTCTTCTCCGCCAGCCTGCTTTAAAGCTATAAGTGCCATCGGCGCCATCGAATCCTGATGTACCGAATAGACGGGATATTTTTCTATCACTTTCGAAGTCCGCACATCATAATGCCAAAACCATTGCCCGTTTTGCCCCTGAAGCTGACACATTCGTTTTGCACATAGATTTGCTACTTCCAACGCACGAGGATTTGAGAACGTTTTCGAATAAAAAGATAATGCCTGTATCGGATAGACGATATCCGCAAAACAGAGAACATGCTTGCGTAAAAATTGAGATGTTGACCCGACAGGCCAATGGGGAAAAAGGTGCGATTCGGTATTGAAAGAATTTAACAGTCTCCTTGCGATATTGTCAGCGAGTGTTGCATCAGTAGGCTGCGATGAATTTACCGACAGGGCGGATAACGCCCAAGAAAGTTCAACCGTCCGCCAGTAATTGCCAAAGGTCGGTTTGATTGCTATTAACTTTTTCAGAACCCTTTCCGATTTTTGATGCTCATTTACCCTCGCTGCCCATAAAGTGAGAGCAATCTCACCCGGTTCGCTCATCTCGTCTGTTTCCGATATTTCCGATATGAGTTTATCGCATATTTCGAATTTATCCGTTTCCCCGAAAATAGGGCGGGTAATATCGTCATTTTCATTCGCCAACCCGATAAGTACCGTAGCGGTATATCGCCTGCTTGTACCTTCGAGAACATCGCTATTCTGTTTGCGTTTTAGCCTGAAAGCAAAAAATCTCTTTTGCGGAATGAACATTCGTCCGAGTAAATCACAAGCGAGCGATTTCAATTCCGGTATGAGCGGGCGCGATTTATTTTCGCTGATTGTATGATTATCTGTTTGAGTCAATGTGGTTTATCTATTCTTCTTCCGGATTTTGTCTTCGTCTGAAATTTCCCTGCCAGTTTAATCCCATCGGCGACGGTGGTATCGGCGCATAATTAGGATAATAGTGTCTTCCATAGCCATATCCATATCCGTATCCTGCGCGTCTTCCCGACCCCATAAATATCGTTCCCAGAATATTTCCGCCAGCGGCATCAAGACAACTCAATGCATCGATGACATCTATTCGATGAGTAATTCCCTCGCGTATAATCATTATCGTTGCATCGACGTAGCCCGAGATTATACGAGCGTCAGCTACCGGCAGCACAGGAGAGCTATCGATGAGGATAATATCATAATTGCTTTTCCGCCAACGTTTCAGGCAAACGGGGAATGTTCCCACTGCAAGTTTTTCGAGATCATCTCTTTCAGCATTGCCAGCGGGAATGACATCGAGACCGGGAATATCGGTTTTTCTTATCGGGTCGGCATTTTGATTATTATCGAGAGAGAGTGCATAGACAAGTCCGGGTTCATTGTCTATATTAAGTCTGTCTGCGATATTAGGATTTCGCAGATCAGCATCGACAAGAAGCACTTTCTTACCGCAATTCGCAAGACTTCTCGCGAGCAGCATAGTGAATGTGGTTTTTCCCGCTCCCTGCGTCGGACTTGTTATCTGGATCGATACTCCCTTTTCGCCATCGATACATTCGAGCAAAGCTGTCCTTACCATTCGCACTTTTTCGCTGATAAGAGGATTGTCTTCTATCAGCAGTCCCCGCGATTGCTGGATAATAGGTAGCTGACCGAGAAATCTCGTCGGTACGGTTTCCGCTACATCCTCTATTTCATAGATATTTTGTGTGGTAACAGCTCGGAGATATGCAACCGATACTCCACCTGCAATCGCAAGCATTAATGCAAGTATCGTAAAGATAAATCTTCTGTCTTTTGTGGGTTCGGACGCAGGAAATGCTCTGGCGAGAATTTCAATCGAACCGGGGACATTTCGCTCCATTTCCTTATAGTCAAGCCGCTTGCGAACAGCTGAATATAATTCCTTCTTGTGCTGCATATCTTCTACTTCCTGAGCAAGTATCTGTGAACGTGAGAAGGTCTGCTCGAATTGCTTGCGTTGTTCCCGAATAGCCTGCTTGAGAAGTTTTTCTTTATATCTTAATAACTTCAGCTTTCGGTCGAGTATCTCTATATCGAACATTACATTAGTGCCTTCTTTAGGAGCGGTTTTCATCGAACCGAGGGGGGTACCCTTTTCACGTTCGAGCTGAACCTGCCTCATATGCATAAGCTCTTTCGCAAACTCTATTTTTTTATGCAAAGCGATGATTTTCGGATGCGCCTGACCGTAAGTCGTTTCTTCTATTGCAAGCTGATGTTCAAGCTGTTTGAGATTCATATAAAGTTTGCGCCATTCCGGATCATATTCGTATTTGACATCGATTCTATCGTCTTTGGATTTTGTTTTTGCGGAGTTATCTTTCTTTATAAGTGATTCGAGAGCTTTTTTCTGCCAAAGAGCTACTGCAATTTCGCGTTGAAGCGAATCAAGTTCGCCCGAGAGTATATCGAGCCTGACACGCTTTCGCGATACCAATTCGTCAGGCGTGCTCGTCATAAGTTCTTTGCGCAACCGAGCGGTAATACGCTGCCTTTCTTCGATATCTTTTCGCAACGATCCATACTCCTGCTTGAGCCTTCTATAGATAGTATCGTTTGTTTTATCCGACCTTTCGTTTATATATTTGATATATTCGTCCAATACCGCATTGACTATTACAGCAGCGTCGTTCGGATGAGTGGCCATCATAGATACGCCTATTATCTCTGTTTGCGGACGTGGCATAACTACGAGTGATTTTTTCAAGCGCTCTATCGGCTTGAGAGTTCCGCCAAGCGGAGACGATTCGGGATGTGAATACCAAAATGTATTGCGAACATCTTTTCTGGCCAATACATTTTCGAGTACAACGGGATTGAGCATTACCGCGACCTGAGTATTCATATACGATTTATACAGCGGAATCATACCGTTATCTTCCGTAGCAAATACCAATCGCGGAATAATAGGTCTTACTCTTACTTCTCCTTCGCCGAGATATAAAGGAACGATAAATATCCAGATAGCAGCGATAGCAGGACATGCAATTAGTAGAAATACAATTAAAGCTGTCCATTTGAACCGTAGCAACGAGCTTAGCCTGATAGCTTTTGCTCTGCTTTTGGGTTCACCTGTATCGGCAAATCCGACTCCGAATGCTTCTTCTTGCCCAATAGCAGCTCCCAAAGGTATGTCCTGAGGACGTCTTGGTTGCCCGAGTGCTCGCGGACGCTGATTATTGCTATTGTCCGGAGGATTATAATCCACCATAATAAAACTCCCTAAAAAAGGAAAACCATTTCCTCAATTTATTATATAAAATTGTCCGTCGAATTGTTCGCTTATATTTTGCTATTAGAAATTCTTTCTTTTAAAACTTTCAGCAAAAATAAAGGTAAAACCGTTTGTCTTCGCCATCGTGCAGGCTGAGATATAAGCCTGTACAGAAACTCCGTTCCTGTTTTCCTGAATAATGCCGGTGCACGTTTAGCATACCCACTTATTACGTCGAGTGTTCCACCTATGCCCATACAAAACGGAGCATCAATTTTCTTTCGATGCTCTGCTATCCAGAATTCCTGTCGTGGCGACCCCATAGCAACGAATAGAAGTTTTGCACCACTTGCGTTGATTTTTGATATCACTTTATCCGTATCATCGAAGAATCCGTTTTCTCGTCCCACAATCCGAAGGTCGGGATAATTTTGTTTGAGTTTTTGGCAGGCTAATTGATTAGATTCTTCCGAGGCACCGAGTAAAAAGATAGGCCACGAATTTTTGGCTGATGCCCGCATCAAATGAAAAAACAGATCGCAGCCAGTGCATCGTTTGATGGTGATACCGTATAGGATTTTGGCAGCTATCGATATTCCGATTCCGTCGCAAATAGTTATTTCGCTTTCATTAAGAATCTTTCTAAGCGCAGAATCGCTCAGCGCACGATAGACCTTTTCCGGATTAATTGCGATACAAAAAGATTTTTCCCCTGACACGATCCGATGTTCGAGACACCCTATAGTATGCTCGTATGAGGCAAAGGGAATTACAGGCGTGCCCATAATAAACACCGGTTTAGGTAGTGCAATAGTTGAAGACATTACCTAAATCCTATGAAGGGCGTGCTGTTACGGACTTATCACTTAGAGGATATTTTGGCGTACAGCTACGTTTCTGCAAGCCCAGATGTATAATTTTAATGGAATCTTGAGTTTCAGCGGGATTCGAAGGTAATCTCGCCAGACTATATTCGTCGATAAGCCTGATAAACAGAGAAGCTCTTCTGCCTGCTGACTCCAGGGACCCATTTACTCTCACTCCTATTTCCATTTCTAATTTAGGACCCACCCTTCGATGAGATACCGGTACGTTGAGGTTTACCACACTAGTGGATGCGCATTTTAACTTTTCGGGGCGCCAAACAAGAGTCTCTATCGTTCCGTTTCGATGAGGAATATCGATGCTAAGCCAGAGAAAATCGAGTTCCGAAGCAGCTTTACATATTCCCGACCACCATTCATCAAATGTTTTCGCTCGTTTGAGATATAGCTGAACATTTTCGAAATGTCTTTTTTCTTCGCTTGTTTGTCGTGCAATTTTAAAATTTTGTTTCAATATCGCTATACTGTCAAACAATCTTACCGCACCGACCGCACGGAATACAATGATAAGCAAAACGGATGCTCCCGCAAACAACAGGATGGAATTTTTCCCTCTTATTACCATCATTGACAAACCTATACCGGCACAAATAAGAGTTACAATATACATCAAAATCACTGCGTGTGAGTGTTTGAATCCTTTGTCTAAAAGACGATGATGAATATGACTTCTATCGGGAGCAAATAGTGAACGTCTTTCAAGTATTCTCCGAAGCATACTGAAAAAAGTATCGAATATAGGTATTCCGAGTGCGAGAATAGGTATTGCAAGTCCGACTATCGTGGTTGTTTTTTGTGTAGAAATTACGCTGGCACAAGAGAGGACAAATCCGAGAAACAAACTTCCGCTGTCGCCCATAAATATTTTTGCAGGATTGAAATTGAATACCAGAAATCCCGATAAACTGCCCAGCATAGCGAGCATAATAACTGCCATCACAGGCTGATTGTTATATATGGCAAAGGCAGCTATTACTCCGCAAGTAATTGCACAAACTCCCGCTGCAAGACCGTCGAGTCCGTCTATGAGGTTGACCGCATTTGTTATTCCTATTATCCACAGAAATGTGATAGGCCAGCTAATCCAACCGAAATGAAGAGTATAATTATCGGTAATTCCTATTTCGGTTATCCTGACACCAGCGGAGCAAACAATAATTGCAGCAATTAACTGGAATCCCAACTTCTGCCACGGCCCCAATTCCCGTACGTCATCTACCAGACCGGCAAGAAAAATTACCATCGCACCTAAGAATAACCCCGTCAACGGTTCGTTAAGCTCACGAAACATCTGTCCTATTTTATTATCGAGAGCGATTATCGGGATGGTAGCTAACATCATCGCCAATACTATCGCTACCCCTCCGATACGCGGAATTGCCGATGCGTGTACTTTTCGACAGTTTGGTTTATCAACACAGTGTATTAGCTTAGCGAAACATATAACCATCGGAGTAAGTAAAAGAGCCACCGCCGCCGAACCGAAGTAAACCGCTAAGTAAGTATTCATCACTTCCTTCCCTTTTGTAAAATATCTGTCCTCTTTCCCGTTAAAAAACTCAATCTGTTCGTTCGAGCAGATCAGCGTCTATTTCAATGGCAGCTCCCTGACCAAGGATACTTACCTGAAGAACTAATCTTGCCCGTTTGGTTTTCCTTATAACAACCCCTTCAAGCCCTTTAAGAGACCCAGCTGCAATTCGGCATTTACTGCCTTTAGGCGGATACGGGTATGGTTCGATTTCCGCTTGACTGGTTACTGTTTTCTCTATCGCAAGTAATTCGTTTATCAATTCCTGTTGGTCTGTAACATCTATCATCCGACAGATACGATTGGTAGCTAATGCGTTATATCTGTCCTGCTCACTGCCGCAGACAAACACATACGAGGGAAACAAAGGTATAAGCACTTTCCTTTTCTTTCCCGAGTAGATTTTTACTTTTTCTATCATTGGCAGAAAATATCCTACATCTCTGCGTAGCATATCCCATGCGAATGATTTCTCGAATCGTGATTTCGTGTGTGCTACCCACCATCGCCCCGTCAGCTCCGCCAGGGTATTTACGTTTTCCGGCAGCATTGGTGGATTGTCCGATAATTTCAACATTTATTGCACCTATATAGCCGAACGTAATAGTTTTGCGCAAACCCTGTCCCCGTCGGTATCCCGACGAGGCTTGTTAACAATAATTAGTACCTGCC
>WFQY01000482.1 GCA_015486815.1 Phycisphaerae bacterium
AACATACAACTATCAATCAACTATCAATGCCAAAAAAAGTAGGATTTACAGATAGGAAATTTCAGGCTGGCATAAAAACTATTTTGATGTTCGGACATCTCCGCCAAGTATTTCTTCACTTGTCTGTTCCGCTTGTTTATCCAACAAATACATAGCGGAAAGAGCTATCAACCACGAGAGCGTCGATTCCGCTCCTTGGTTTTCGTTGACGCCTGTACTATGCAGGCCATCTCGACAACCTCCTGTTATAAAATCATATACCGGAAGATTCAAGTCATTTCTTCCCAAAAACCATTCGAAACATCTTCGAGCCTGTTGAGACCAATATTGTTCTCCGGTTAAATTATACGCATCAATGCAAGCCTGGACAAGGGCAGTCGCATCTATAGGCTGTTGGTCGAATCGGGATTTGGTTTTGCCTTTGACCCACCAACCCTGATTGCCCACAAGCGAAAGCTGACCCTGCTCACCGGTTTGCACCTCGATAAGCCATCGTAGCGACTCCAAGCCCGTCTGCACCATTTCATTATCCGGTATCCACTGACCCGCCATTATCAATGCCTGCGGTATCCGTGCGTTAGCGTATGTCAAGCTCTCCGTACACCATTTCCAGTCTTCGCTTTGATGCTGCTCGTAAAATTCCATCAACTGCCGTGCCAACGTCTCGCGAACTCGTCTTACTTCCGTATCAACATTGAATCGGCGAAGATAATAATGTATTCCGATAAGTGCGAACGCCATCGCTCGAGGATGTGCAAATTCCAGCACCGCCGGCAGTGCATTGAGAAATAATCTACTCGACAATGCGAGTATAGAATGATTAGGCGAATTCGCAACTATCGAACCCAACCCCCACAAAGCACGGCTGTGAGAATCTTCCGTTCCTTCTTCGTCAAGCCAATCCAGATTATAGCTAAGAAAATTCCTGAACCGTTTACTGTTCGGATTATAAGCGTCAAGCAGAAAACTCAAATATGTATGTATCATCCTAAGAATAGAGCTATCTTCGTACAAAAGCCAATGCATTGCACAAAATACCAATCCCCTCGCTACGTCATCGGTGCAATATCCGTGCTCACGGAACGGAATTGTATATCTCGCATGCTGAAACACTCCGACGTGGTCGGTGAGTACCTGAAGATGTTGAAGATTGATTTCAGGAAGTTCGCTCGACCGCTGATCATATCGCCGAGGTTGATATATAGGCTTAGGCCTTTCGTGCCGATGCTCAATCACCTGATACGCCAGTTTGACATATTCGTTAGCTACATTCTTCCACGTCATATCTCGCGCATAGAGATACGCTTTTTTCCGCATAGCGTGGCGTGTTACTTCATCTTCGAACAGCTCGATTATCGTATCTGCTATCTGATTATGATCTCCGAAGCCAACGAGCCTACCCCTACCGTCAGATAACAATTCTTCAGCATACCAATAAGGAGTGGAAACGACAGCTTTGCCCGCACCTATAGCGTATGCTAACGTGCCCGAGGTTATCTGTTCACGATTCAGATAGGGCGTAATATATACATCCGCACAAGCGATATATTTGCAAAGCTCTTCCAACTCCACAAATTTGTTTACGAAAATAACATTATCACTTACGCCGAGCTCTTCCGCGAGACTTTTAAGACTATTTCGATATTGCTCGCCATATTGCCTCTTTACCGCAGGATGTGTCGCTCCTAAGACGATATATGCGACATCGGGAAATCGCTTAACTATCGCCGGCAGGGCATTTATCATATTTTCTATACCCTTACCCGGCGAAAGCAGCCCAAACGTCAATATTACCCTTCGACCGGCAACGCCAAATTCGTCTTTATGAAAATTCGGATCGATAAATGGCACATCGGGAATGCCGTGCGGTATGAAAGCTACTTTTTCGCGCGGTACGTTATAGGTCTCGTTGAGCATATCTATTCCGCGATGCGACATTACAACCAATCGTTCCGAATACTTGATGAGTTTTTCCATCGAATTTCGATATTCGGGTAGCGGGTCATCAAGTATGGTATGCAGAGTTGCGATGACAGGCTTTCTTAGCTGTTGGAGCAACGTATTGAGATAATTGCCAGCTTCACCGCCGTAAATTCCGAACTCATGTTGAATGATTACTACGTCAGCAGGCGAAATATTTATATAGTCAGCTGCTCTGCGATAATCGCGAGCCATATCCGCTCGTATTTCCAATTTGACAAGCTCGGGATAGTTATATCCTTTGGGAATATCATCCATTGCTATTACAAAAATATTCCCTTCGTCTTGTGTTATCTTATCCGACAGTGAATTGCACAAATCAGCCGTAAAAGTTGCAATTCCGCATTGGCGGGGAATATACGTACCAATGACTGCTATTCGAAGAGGTTTAAGTTGTATCTCAGGCATTATATTCATTGGTTCCCTATAATATTATACGTCAAAAAACGCTAACGGTGTTTCTTAAATTCGTTTTTTCTATTGCCTCTCGATCGCCCACTATGAGAGTAAATACAATTATATAAGATTTTTAGCGATTTTCCAGTGTAAAAACAGGTAGATTTTGTACTTGCCCGGTCGCTGAGTGTTTTTTCGCCAAAGGCGGAAAAACGTATCGAAGCGACTGCACAAAATATCCTCACATACAATTAAGCAATAGAGATGTGCAAAATGAAAATTTATGCGTCATTCC
>WFQY01000483.1 GCA_015486815.1 Phycisphaerae bacterium
CAGACGCATCTGTTTGCGAAAAATACTTTCCGTTACGTGCCCGCAATATTGCCCGCTGCGAACCGTAGGTGTATTTGCGTCATCATCGCTATGTACGCGATGATAACATAAAATCGGAATTTTTATTTCCGCTTCCGCCATTGCTTATTCCATTTGCTATTATTCATATCTGCCAATTTTTTTCGCTTCATCTATCATTGCTGATATAAGCTGCCATTCCGTCTCGAACCATATACTCGAGCTTGAAGCTAAAACATATCGTCCGCCTTGCGCCAATGCTTCTATTGCATCTCTGACAGCCCGCCTTGTCGTCTGCTCATCACAGCCGACTAAATGATGTTCCGAGCTTGTTCCGCCTATGATGGTTTTTGTTTGCCCGAGCTCTCGCTTGATAGTTTTAAGGTCAGCTCGCGAAAGAAACGGATCTGCACCCCACAACATATCGCTGCGAACTGCTTGTAGCTGCGGAATGTAAGAACCCCATCCTTCGGTCATCAAAAAGCAATGCAGCGTATCGGTCTGATGAACAATATCAGCTTGGCGATTTATTACAGGTAAAATGTAATTCTCAAAATGCTTTCCGCCCCAAAAGTCCGGGCCTGCATACCACGCACGATGCTGAAATACATCGGGCTTTAAATCCAAAGCTAATTCTACCTGCCAATTTGCAATTTCTTCGAATATCGCAAGAAATTGTTCGACAAACTGCGGATTATCATATAGCTGAAGCATAAACCAAGGAATATCGCAAAACCATTGGCTCGCATCGCTTACTATCGTACGCCTGACCATCGTTAGCAGATTATGCTTTTGTGCGAATTCAATTGCCCGCTCGGCATCGTGCCGCCATTCGTCAAGTTGCCAATCGTCAGGCTTTTGCAAAATGTAAGACAGTTTTTCCAAATCTTCGTAAGACTTAACCCAAGGCTCGATTCTGCGTGAAATATTCCAATCGTCGAAAACGTGCATACTATATTCTTCACGCGTTGTTCCGCCAAGCGTCCGCTGAACCCAAAAACCATGCTCAAAATCGCACCAGTCTTCTGTTTCCCGTACAACCTGCCTCAAGGCACCCTTTGGCGTATCGAATTGTTTGCCCAAAAGTGTCTGTCCGTCAGGCGTTTTTTCTCGCCAAGTGCTAACCTTAACGTTCCGATGGATAACGGGCGTTGGCAGCCAAATGATTACAATCGGATCGCAATCAAGTTCGAGCAGTACCTTATATTTTTCAAATGGCGTGTACCACTTTACGCTCTCCGAAAAAAAACGCGGAGCGCCGACGTCGAGAAATATCGGCACTCTATCGGGCTCTTTACCCGAAAAAGTTGTAAGGTACCGCTCTTTACTCGATAGCTTTTGCATTATTGACACTCCTTATTAGCGATACTACGCTGACTTCAATTTCTTTATAGCAGCTTTCAATGACGATGTCAGATATTCGATGGTTTCATCGTCCATACCACACCACCAAGGAAAGCTAAACGAATTGTCCCACCAGCTTTCGAGTACCGGACAATCATATTCGCCTGCTCCCAATTTCTGGAACAACGGATAACGATAAAGCGGGTAATACTGAACAATACATCTGATTTTATATTCGTTTACGAGTATATCCATCAAATCGTTTCTGTCCTTGCTGCCTACGCCTTCAAAGTGCATTACGAATTGATGAAATATGTGCTTGAAGCCCTGAGGAATTTTGGCAAAAGTGATTTCGGGCGTGTCCGCCATTATCGATTTTATCTTATCAGCTTGCTCGATGAGTTTATTGTTTACTTCGTCAAGATGCTTAAGCTCTTCGATACCAACGGCACATTGAACTTCGCCGATGCAGAAATTATTTGGCCAAACTCCTTCAATGTCGATATCAACGTTGCTCATAGCAGGTACCCAATATCTCGGCCGTTTGCCTTCATATGCCTTGCAGCCGTTGTGTCTCAGACCGGGAACGAACTTTGCGTCATCGTCATTCTTTACCGTAAGCATTCCACCTTCGCCAAGGGTTGTCATATTTTTTGCCCCGTGAAAGCTAAAACAGCCGAAGTCGCCAAACGTTCCGACACTTTGACCATTGATTTCAGACCCCGGTGCCTGAGCGCAATCTTCAACCACTCGTAGGTTATGCTTTTTGGCAATTTCCATAACAGCTGACATATTTACCGGCATACCGAGCAAGTGGACAACAACGATAGCTTTTGTTTTGGGCGTGATTTTCCGTTCAATGTCTTTCGGATCGACAACCCACGTTTCTTTATCGATGTCAGCCCATACGATTTTCGCTCCCGTCTTTCCGAACGGAATAGCAGTTGCGCAGAAGGTATAAGCTGGGATGATTACCTCATCTCCCTGTTTAAGTCGGCACAAGATAGCAGCTAACCGCAGTGCATTGGTTGCATTATCGACTGCAAATGCATGTTTGGCGCCGGTATAGTCCTTAAAAGCCTGCTCGAACTTTTTGAGATATTCGCCCTGAGTTTGGCCTTCGACATTGCGCATTACATGCACAGCTGCGTTGATTGCTTCTTCCGAATAAGGGTGAAGCCTGCCGGGAAATGGCACCTTGAAACCTTCTACCGAACCGCGGCCCGAAGCATCGTCTGTTTTAGTTTGTTTTGTCATTTTGTTTTCTCCTAAACTAACTAACCATTGTTATTTTTATTATGAATAAGTCCCGAAAGATGGCCTGCAAGTATTGCCCTTGCACGCTCTGCATTTCGTTCCATAAGAGCTTCCGCTATCGCGCGATGTTCCCACGCTCCCTTTTCGTCATTCTGCGATTTATTCCAATCAGGCAGTTCTATCTCCGCCCGCGAAAAAAACGCTGTCAGTATATAGTGCATTCTTGTAAGCATTGTATTGTGTGTCGCTTCGAGTATCATCCGATGAAAATCAAGCTCGATTTCATCCTGCGACCTGCCGACGTGTTCGGATTTGATACTTTCCGCAAATTCTTCCGCTAACTCGAAGAGCTTTTTAATTTGCTCATCGCTTGCACGTTGAGCTG
>WFQY01000484.1 GCA_015486815.1 Phycisphaerae bacterium
ACCAAATATCGCGTGTTTTCCATAGAATTATTTTCCGATTTTATTGAACTTAACATCCGCATCAATTTTTCAAAGTTTCCAATTGTGTTTGTCTATCGAGGCAACGATTCGTTCTGCGGTTTCAACAGCAGTTACGCCTTCGCTGACAGGCACCTGCGGCTGAGTGTTGTCGCGTACCGCATTTATAAAATCGACTATCTCCGCCTTTAACGGTTCTTCATCGGTTATCATCAGCGGTTCGACTTTGACTAATTTCGAATAGTCGGAACCGGCAAGCTGAGCGAGATTTTCGAGCCCCTTTTCGCGGGCAATATTCAAAATGTCGATATTCGCATCTTTTTTGATAGCTATGCCCGATTTTTTTTGATAATCCAGACTGATATATGCCTGCGAAGAAAATACACGAATTTTGCGTTCGGTCTTCAACGCCAGTCGCGAAGCTGTCAGGTTGGCTACGCAGCCATCGTCAAAAGTCAAACGTGCGTTGGCGATGTCTTCATTCTTGCCGAGAACAGCGACACCTACTGCTTCGACCGCAACGATTTTTCTTCGCGTTAAGCTAAGGACAATATCTATATCGTGTATCATCATATCGAAAACCACGCCTATATCAGCGGAGCGAAAGGTAAAGGGGCTGATACGATGGGTTTCGATAAATCTCGGTTGGACGTTAAGTCTGCTGAGAGCTTGCACGACGGGATTGAATCGCTCGGTGTGTCCGACTTGCACGATGACATTGTGTTGTTCGGCAAGCTCGAGTATTTTATGAGCTTGCCGGGAATCCGCTGCCAACGGTTTTTCTATGAGAACAGCTTTGCCTTTGGTAATCAGAGACTCAGCTGTCGAGAGATGGTGGATTGTCGGCACAGCGACAGATGCAATATCGATTTTATCGATTATTTCATCTATGCTGGTTGCAGGTTGGCAGTTATACTTTTCTGCGAACTGGCGGGCTCTATTTATATCGGAATCGACGACGGCTATCAGTTCGACATCATCGAGCTCGGAATAGATCCGGCAATGATGTCTGCCCATATGACCGGCACCGATAACAGCTGACTTCAGTTTGGTTTTATTCATAGGTTACTCTTTATCGTTCCAT
Organism: Phycisphaerae bacterium; assembly: GCA_015486815.1. Taxonomy (GTDB): domain Bacteria; phylum Planctomycetota; class Phycisphaerae; order JAAYCJ01; family JAAYCJ01; genus S014-18. Next base: position 1,103 of record WFQY01000484.1, read on the forward strand.
AATTTTCGGATATCTTCGGGTTTGTCGGTACGTATGGTTTCAAGATATCTGCCATACTTGCCCTTAAAACTTCTTTTGATGAAATCGATTAGGTATTGGACGTTCGGGTCGTGTTCGTTCGTCTTTTCCAGTTCTTCCATCGCGGGACGGAGATTTTGCCCTTTGAAAAGCTTTCTATATACTTGTCTTATCTGTTCTATTTGCTCTTTGGTAAATCCGCTTCGCGAGAGCCCTACGGTATTGACGCCTCGGACAGCTCCGGGATTGCCTTCGAAAATCATAAAAGGAGGGACATCGGTAACTACGCGGGTAAGACCACCAACCATTGCATTTTTGCCGATGGTAACAAAATGGTGGATTCCCGCTCCGCCACCTATCACCGTAGATTGTTCGAGCTTGACGTGTCCAGCTATAAGTGCATTGTTCGCAATAATCACGTTTTCCGTAATTTCACAATCGTGTGCTATATGCACGCCAGCCATAAATAAATTTCCGTTACCGATTATCGTTTTTCCCCCGCCAAGTTCGGTGCCTTTATGAACGGTAACATTTTCACGAAATATATTTCGTGAGCCGATAATCAATTCCGTATCACCACCTTTGAATTTGAGGTCTTGAGGGTCGGTGCCAATCACTGCGTTCTGATAGAATTCGTTATTTTCGCCGATTATCGTCCTGCCGGTGATTGTAACATTATTATGCAGCTTACAGCCGGCGTTTATAACCACCTTCGGACCGATATAGCAATTCGGACCTATGATTACATCCTCAGCTATCTGTGCCTTCGGGTCGATATATGAATTTTGTCCTATCTGCGTCATAATAGAATCTCAAATTTCAAATTTTAACTTTCACACTATCTGCTGTCCGCATCGACAAGCATAAATTTTATTGTCGCTTCGACAGCTACCGCATCGCCTACGCGAGCGATGCATCTTACGTGTCCGGTACGTTGTTTTACCCTTACGGTATTAGCTTCCAATATTAACTGGTCGCCCGGAATTACGGGACGACGCATCTTCACTTTATCCATACTCAGCAATACAGCGAGTTTGCCGGTATGCTCTAATTTTTGGCTTAGTAGTAATCCTGCGAGCTGAGCTAATGCCTCTACGATAAGGACGCCTGGCATTATTGGCTGTTGCGGATAGTGTCCCTGAAAAAACGGTTCGTTTATCGTAACATTTTTTATTCCGACCGCACGTTTGTCGCCGTCGAGCTCTATTACTTTATCGACGAGCAGAAACGGATAACGATGAGGCAGAATACGCTGAATCTGTTTGATGTCCATTACGGGCTTAGCAGTGATTTTTCTGTCGAGTTCAAGTCGGCGAATTCCGGCAGCGAGTTTTTTCACCAACGCCTGATTCAACGAATGTCCGGATTTGTAGCAGACGATTCTGCCACGGAGTTTTCTGCCAAGCAGAGCGAGATCGCCTATCAAATCAACTACTTTGTGTCTGACGCATTCGTCGGCAAACCGTAATTTGTTTTCTATCGGGCCACGTTCGTTTAGTACGAGAATATCTTTATATGTCAGATGTCTACCATAGCCACTTTCGCGAAGCATTTGTGCTTCACTTTCGAGTAGGAACGTTCTGGCAGGGGCAAGCTGACGAATAAAATCATCAGCGGTGAGAGTTACCGCTAATACCTGTCGGCCTATTGCTCCGTGTTGGGAATAGTCGAGGTCGTATAATATGCTCAGCTCCTCTTTTTCGCCCGGCAGAGCTGCTATCATAGCATCGCCTTCTCTTACTGTGATAACTTCGGAAATCGAATATGAGAGCGAGGGAACATCCTGCTGTTGCAGTCCCGCCTTTTGGAGTATCTCGACAAAAGGCCAACAGCTTCCGTCGAGTCCGGGAAGCTCGGGACCTTCGATTTCTATTTCGATATTATCTATGCCAAGGCCTGAAACAGCAGCGAGGCAGTGTTCTACTGTCTCGACAGCGACCGTTCCGTTACGGAGCGATGTTCGCCGAGGTCGTCGGGTAATATTTTCGGGCTTAACGGGGATTCTTATCGGAGCACCTTGGTCAATACGGACAAAGACCACACCGTTATTGGCGGGTGCGGGTTTAAAACGCACCTTCACCGGTTCGGAGGTGAACAGGCCTGTTCCCTTCAGCTCAACTACGTTTTTTATTGTGTATTGATTGTTCGAGTTCATCTATTCTCTTTGTCAGTTCATCTACTTTGTCAGGAAGTTTTCTCAATTTTATATGCTGGCGAGTCCACGTTCTATTGTCAATAGCGGGATAACCTCTCACATCAGTACCGGCAGGTATATTTCTCGTTATCCCTGCTTGCGCTGCTGCACGGACTCTGTCGCCTATTGTTATATGGTCTGCGATGCCAACCTGTCCGCCTATAATGACATAAGAACCTATCTCCGTTGAGCCAGCGATTCCTACCTGACTTACTATAATCGAATTTTTACCAATCTTTACATTATGCCCGATTTGTACCAAATTATCAATCTTAGTGCCCGCTCCGATATGTGTAGCGCCCGCTTTGGCACGATCGATGCACGTAGATGCGCCTATTTCCACATCGTCTTCGATAATTACCGTTCCTATATGTTTTATCTTTACGTGTTTGCCGTCGGCGAAGTGATATCCGAAGCCATCCGCTCCGATTGTTACGTTCGGATGAATTATTACACGATTGCCAATTTTTACATTTTCGCGTATCACAACCGATGGCCAAATGACACAATCATCGCCAATGACAACACTATCGCCGATATATACATTGGGATAGATGATGCAATTTTTGCCTATGGTGGTGTTATGTCCTATTACGCAATTTGCTCCGATGGAGACGGATTTATCTACGGAAGCGGACTCTGCGATCAGAGCGGAAGGATGTACACCGACGGGCGGTTTGGGAGTTTCCGAAGCGAACAGATCGAGAAGTTTAATAAATGCGTCTGCGGGCGTATCGATGATAATCGCGGGTCTGTCGGGTTTGATTTCGGGAGTAACTACCACGGCACCTGCTTGCGATTTCTTCAGAGCTGATGCGTACGCACTACTTTCGACGAAACTTATCTGCTCTGCGGTAGCGTCTGAGAGATCGCAGACGCCTGTGATTTTCAGTTCCGCAGGTCCTTCGAGCTTACCATTGAGATACTTTGCGAGTTGCGCAAGTGTAAAGTTCTTTTCAGCCATCGTAATTTATTGTTGTTTGCTCAGTTTATATTTCTGATTTATGTAATTCAGAACCGTCTGAGTAATATCGATATTCTTTGAGCTATAGATTACCTTTCTCTGTCTTATTTTTTCGAGCAATGCGGGAAAACTATCGCCCTGAATCTTAGCTGCATCGAGATAGAGTACAAGGTCGTAGCCTGTTGATTCCGCTACATCCTTGACAGCTGATACTATCTGTTTATAAATGTCCTCAGTCATAAGTCGAAATTCGCGTTTTATATCCTCAGCTGCTACCTGCGTGTAGGTTTTGAGCTCTACCGTCATCTTAAATAGCTTTTTCTGTCTCTCGTAATAATCTTTGCTATCGGGTTGAAAATTTTCGAGTTCAGCTTTGATAGCTTCTATTTTGTCTATCATCTCTTTGCGTTTTGCTTTCATTTGGTCTTGCCGACGTGCCAATCTTTGATTGACTTGCTTGGTACGGTCATAATTGTTGAAGACCTTTACCATATCCACGACAGCTACTCGCGTTGGCATCGGTGAAGGTTTATTGGCAGCCTGGCCTGATTTAATCCACATACCGGTCATTAGACCACCAACGATTGCTAAACATACGTAAAATACTTTTTTGTCCATATTGCATTCCTTTCTGTAAATAAACGTTGCACTACGATAGTAGTTTAACTTCAAGATATGTATAAGTCGAATGGAAAACCGCTTGGATTTTGTCAACAGCTGCGGGAATAAGTATTGTCTTGCCAGCTTCGAGTGGTATCGAGACGGAAGAATCGCGTATCTCACCGGTGCCTGCGATTATTATCCAGACAATTGGCTGACCGAGATTAACGGTTGGTTTATCGTTTGGCTGGCCTTGATGTTTGCTTATCCGGAATGTAGGTGCTTTTGCAAGAATGTCTGGCTCGTTAGGTGCGGTCTCGAAATCATTCGGGTTATGAAAACGAATCGACTTCAACGCCTGTTCGATGTGAAGTTGACGCGGTTTGCCTGTCTTAGCATCTACACGTCCCCAATCGTAGAGACGAAATGTGGTATCGGAGGGAGTTTGTACCTCCGCAACTACAAGTCCTTTGCCGAGTGCGTGAACTGTGCCGCCTGGTAGATAGAAAAAGTCGCCCTTCTTGGCTGGTAGCTTAATCATAAGGTCAGCAAGACGATTTTCATCGATAGCAGCTTTTACATCATCGATGGTAACTCCCTGTTTAAAGCCACGATAAATAAAGGCATCTTCATCAGCATCTATTACGTACCATGCTTCGTATTTCGCACGCGCATCTCCGCCTAACTGCTTAGCTGCTTGATAATCGGGATGTACCTGTACGGAGAGGATATCATTAGCATCTAAGAGTTTAACCAGCAGCGGAAATTGGCCGCTGTCGAGTTTGGCATCGCCAAGTAGCTTTGTTTGCCATTCGTTTACCAGCTCCGCTATATTTTTACCTTTGGCTTGGCCGACGTTTGCGACGGATTTGTCTTGAGGCAGATCGGCAAGCTCCCACGATTCACCTATAAGTGTATTGTCGGGTAGTGTCCTGGCGAATAATCTTTCGAGATTACGTCCGCCCCATATACGCTCTTTATATAT
>WFQY01000485.1 GCA_015486815.1 Phycisphaerae bacterium
AACATGGCCCCATTTTAGCAACGGGACACCCAAAATCAAACTTGCTTTCAGTATTTACAAGGACTTACAACCGTTTTTCAAGGGGGCGTTGAAGTCAGGAAGAGATCGCCACGTCGTCCCGTTGGGACTCCTCGCGATGACAAAGGGGAGTTTTAGGCAAGATCAGCGACCGATTTCCCGGGCGTTGAGTAGTCCCGTCCCTTGAGGGGCGGGACGTATCGAAACGCCACGACAGGACAAATCTACATACTTTTATAACGTACAGTCATATGAGATAGCCTATTTACGGGAATATCTTGCGTATATCGTAATAATCTTCTCTGGTGAGATTCCAACCCATTGCACCGGCAGCTTCCTCTATCTGCTGGGAATTTTTTATGCCGACAATCGTGCAATGGACAGCAGGATGTTCAAGCAATGCTCGAAGCGATATTTGCGTTACCGTTTTGCCCGTCCGCTTAGCAATCGGTATAAGCTGATTTACCTTATCTACGTTTTCCTTAAAACGCTGACCTTGAAACTCAGGATTTTTGCTTCGCAAATCATTGAAAGTTTCGCTGCCCTTAAATTTACCCGTGAGCAAACCATATTGAAGCGAACTGTAAACAAGTACTCCGATATTATTGCTCAAACAGAAAGGTAAAATGTCAGCTTCTATTCGTCTGTCCATAAGATTATAGCGTGGCTGAATCGTATCGAAACTTCCGACACTACACGCATAGCGAAGCTGTTCTACGGTAAAATTGCTACAGCCATAATATCTGATTTTGCCGTCTTTTTTGAGCTTTTCGAACGCTCGTGCCGTCTCGTCCAGTGGTGTAAGGTAGTCGTAGGAATGAGCTTGATACAAATCGATATAGTCCAGACCGAGTCGGCGCAGTGATTGCTCACATTCCCAAATAATATATTCATACGAGAGATCGCCTACGCGTTTTGAACCTCGCTCGCCAAGCCAATGATGATAGACTTTGGTAGCTAATACGAATTTATCTCTTGATACACCTTTCAGTGCCCTGCCCAAAATTTCCTCCGCCAACCCATCGCCATAAGCATCAGCGGTATCAAAAAAATTCACTCCGACATCGATAGCTCGACGTACAGCTGCTGTTAGATTATGTTCATCGGGTTCGCCCCAATATGTGCCACCCATCTGCCAGCAGCCAAAACATATCCTGCTGACGTGAAGATCCGTTCTGCCAAGCTTAATAAGCTCCGACATTTATGACTCCTTTGCTCGATAAGATTAATCTTTTTTGTTATCCGAGCCACTGCTGGTCGATTTCGATGGCGCAGACGAATCGGAAGAAGATTTTGCCGAATCGGACGAGCTGGTCTGCTCGGATTTAGCGGACGATTTATAACTGTCACTGCGGTAATCGGTGCAATAAAAACCGCTTCCCTTAAATATCACACCGCCACCGGTACCGATAAGCCGTCTGACTTTCAGCTTGTTACATACCGGACATTTGCGGATTGGTTTGTCCGTTATCGACTGAAACTTTTCAAACGTATGGCCACAAGCTTGGCATTCATAATCATAAGTAGGCATCGGTATTACTCCTTTTGTTCATTATCCTCATTGGTCTTTTGGTTATCAAGTGGTTTCGATACAATCACTCTCGCAGGACGAATCGTCTTTCCGTTTTGGGTATATCCGCGAGATACGACTTGTAAAACCGTTTTTTCCGGAACAGCATCGGTAGCTTGCTCCATTATCGCCTCGTGATATAACGGATCGAAAGGCTTACCGAGTGCATCTATAGGTTCGATGTTCTGTTGGGCAAGCATCTTAAATGCGTGCTCACGTACCATTTTAACGCCATTCAATAACGGATCGTTTTCGTCATATCCATGATCGATAGCTGCTTGTATCGCTCGATCCAGATCATCTATTAGCGGAAACACAAATGTTTCTATCGTATTAAGCTCGGTTCTGTCGATGGTTTCTTTTCGCTCCTGAGCTGAGCGTTTACGGAAATTCTGAAAGTCCGCCAACGAACGTTGAAGCTTCGCCATCAGCTCATCACGCTCCTTTTCGAGCGCTTTATATTCGTCGGGCGAAACCGTTTCCGTCGCCTCGTCTTGCTGCTGATCTTCCGGCGTTACTTGCAGTTCATCGTTTTCATCGTTCCGATCTATTTTTTGTGATTGTTCTTTTTCACTTTCGCTCATTTGTCTTCTCCGTCCACGCTTACCACGCAGAATTACTGACTACTGAAATACTGTTTTATCTTTTCCCAAAACGAGCTAATCGTCGGCATCGAGTCATTTGTTCTGTTTTCCGTCGCAGAAAATTGTTTTAGCAACTCTTCCTGTTTCGCTGAAAGTTTTTTGGGTATCTCAACAGCCAATCTGACAATCAAATCGCCTCTATGATGAGTCCGCAAATCGGGCAGTCCCATCCCTCGCAAGCGAATAATATCACCGGGCTGAGAACCTTTTGGTATCGTAATCGTGTGTCTATCGTTCAATGTCGGAATTTCTATCTTATCGCCCAGTGCCGCCTGCGTGAAACTTATCGGCAGCTCCATTATCAAATCATTTCCTTGGCGAACCAAAAACGGATGGGGCTTGACTCTGATTATACAATGCAAATCGCCCCTATGTCCGCGAGAGCCTGGCTCACCTTCGCCTCTGAGTCTGAGTACCTGACTATCGTGCACGCCAGGCGGTATGTTCACCGTCAGATGTTTACGCTGATTGACTCTGCCGCTACCTTTGCATTTCGCACACTGTTTAGTTATCAATATTCCCTTACCCCTGCATCGAGGACAGGGGGTTACCACCCTGCTCATAAAAAAGCCAAACCCTCTCGACTGCTCGACCTGCCCATATCCGCCACAGGTCGGGCAGGTGCGATGAGGCTCGGACGGATCGCCGCCTGTGCCTCTACACGCTGAGCAGATCTCTTCTCGCGTAAACTCGAGCTCTTTTTTGGTGCCCGTTAGAACCTCTTCGAGCTTTATTTCAATTTCAACTTGTAAATCTCGGCCATAATCCCGACTCGACGAGGTCGAAAATCCGAACAAATCACCCAAACCGAACATTTCGAAGATTTCCCTGAAGTCCATATGGTCAAAATCGTGCATCCGCACATTCTGACCTTTCAGGGCGTCTTTTCCGTAGGTGTCATACATCCTTCGTTTTTCCGGATCGGATAGGACTTCATACGCTTCGGCAACCTTCTTAAACATTTCCTCTGCTTTTTCTTTGTCCTTGTTGCGATCCGGATGATATTTCAGAGCAGCCTCTCGCCACGCCTTTTTTATCTCATCCTGAGAGGCATTTCTGCTGACACCCAAAAGCTCATAATAATCTTCTTCGGTAGCCACAACCATAATCTTTCATCAAGACGAATAACTAAACGGTCGAGTAACCAGGTATCCGTCCAGCGATTATCCCTGCTCGGTAACCCAACTACTCGACCTTTCTGTCAATTACCTATTCTTATTTTATCAATCAGCTAACGCTTCCCGCAACTGCTTTTTTGTCTTTCTTGAGTTCGGTAATCGTAACATTACTCGTCAGAAGCACTCCTGCAACCGAAGCTGCGTTTTGCAACGCAGTTCGCGAGACTTTAGCAGGATCGATAATACCCGCTTTTATCATATCGACAAACTCACAGGTAAGTGCGTTGTAACCGATGTTGCCGTCTTTTTCTTTTATATCTTCGACAATAATAGAACCATCAACACCGGAATTTTCCGCTATCTGCCAAGCGGGTTTTTCGAGAACCTTAGCGATAATGTCGCATCCGATTTTTTCATCACCGGTAGCTTTGTTCCTTGCCTGTTTGACAGCGTCTATAGCACGCAGATATGCAACACCACCGCCGGGCACGATACCTTCCTCGACAGCTGCCCTCGTCGCGTGGACAGCGTCTTCGATAAGGTCTTTCTTTTCTTTCATCTCGGTTTCAGTAGCAGCACCTGCGTTGATGACCGCTACTCCGCCGGTAAGTTTCGCAAGACGCTCTTGCAATTTTTCTCTGTCATAATCGCTGGTGGTTTTTTCTATCTGATATCTGATCTGGTCGGCACGTGCTTTTATGTCAGCTTTTTTGCCTGCACCTTCGATAATCGTTGTATTTTCTTTATCGACAACGATTCGCCTTGCCCGGCCAAACTGCGAAAGCTCGATGTTCTCGAGTTTAATGCCGAGGTCTTCGCTTATCACCTGACCACCGGTAAGTACCGCAATATCTCCGAGCATTGCCTTTCGTCTATCGCCAAATCCCGGCGCTTTGACAGCACAGACATTGAGCACACCTCGCAGCTTGTTTACCACAAGGGCAGCTAACGCTTCGCCTTCAATATCTTCCGCAATAATCAACAGAGGTTTGCCGACTTGCACGACCTTTTCAAGCACCGGCACGAGTTCGCGTATATTGGAAATCTTCTTTTCGTGAATGAGTATATACGCATCTTCAAGGACAGCTTCGAGGCTGTTGGGATTTGTCATAAAGTAAGGCGAAATATATCCTCTATCGAATTGCATACCTTCGACCACGTTTAATTCGGTAGTCGTCGATTTGCCTTCTTCGACACTGATCACGCCTTCGGTTCCGACTTTGTTTATCGCTTCTGCGATGAGCTTTCCGATTGTCGGATCATTATTCGCTGAGATGGTCGCTACCTGCTCGATAGCTTGGTCTTTACCCTTTACCTTTATCGCCTGTGAGCGAATAGACTCGACAGCGGCATCTACCGCTTTGTCTATTCCTCGCTTGATAGCCATTGCGTCGGCACCAGCAGCTACCAGTTTCAACCCTTCGTTGTAAATAGTTTCCGCAAGCAGGGTGGAAGTTGTCGTACCATCGCCAGTTACGTCGGAAGTTTTGGAAGCTGCTTCATTTACCATCTTGGCGCCCATATTTTCGAACGGGTCGGGCAATTCTATTTCTTTACTTACGGTAACGCCGTCTTTGGTAATTCTCGGCGAGCCGAAACTTTTTTGTAGAATTACATTTCTGCCTGTCGGGCCCATCGTTACCTTGACAGCTTCAGCTAATTTGGTTATTCCACGACCTATAGCGGTATGAGCTTCTTGGTCAAATTTCATTTGCTTGGCCATCTTTTGCTCTCCTTATTTCTCAATAATACCAAGGACATCGTTTTCGCGAATGATTACATACTTCTCGCCTGACACTTCGATTTCGGTACCAACGTATTTTCCGTAAACCACCTCATCGCCGACCTTCACGTCCATACCAGCCCGTTTACCATCAGTAAGTAATTTTCCCGGGCCTGTGGCAATCACCTGACCACGTTGAGGCTTTTCTCTTGCTGTATCGGGCAGAACGATTCCGCCAGCTGTCTTTTCTTCTGCCTCGGATTGCTTGACCAAAATACGGTCATCGAGTGGTTTAATGTTGATGTTCAATTTTGCCTTCGCCATTGTGTATTTCCTCCATCAAATATTTATGCACACCTATAGCTATTATCTATGATTAATATTCTTCTTCACCCATTCCGGGTTCTTCTTCCTCTTCTTTGGGCTTTTCGGTAATAATGCAGTCGGTAGTAAGCAGCAAACCAGCTACCGACACTGCATTTTCAAGTGCTGTTCGGGTAACTTTAGCGGGATCGATAACACCCGCTTCAATAAGGTTTTCATGTTTACCCGTAAGGGCGTTAAGGCCGAATGCTGTATCTTTCTCTCGAGAAACAGTTCTTAATACAACCGAACCGTCAAAGCCAGCGTTTTCAGCTATCTGCTTGAGCGGGACAGTAATAGCATTTTTCACTATATCCACGCCGAGAGCTTCATCACCCTTGAGCTTGAGATTATCAAGCGCTTTCGATGCTCTCAGCAATGCTACACCACCGCCTGGCAGAATTCCTTCCTCGATAGCAGCTCGTGTAGCGTGAAGTGCATCTTCGACACGAGCTTTTATCTCTTTCAGTTCCGCTTCGGTAGCTGCACCTACATTGATCTGGGCAATACCACCTGCGAGTTTCGCCATTCGTTCCTGAAGTTTTTCTCTGTCATAATCGCTGGTGGTAGCTTCTATCTCTCGCTTTATCTGCTCAATTCTGCCTTGAATTGCTTGCGTCGAGCCAGCTCCCTCGACAATAGTCGTATTATCATTGTCGATGACAACTTTCTTAGCCTGTCCGAGATCCTGAATACTTACACTGTCAAGCTCGATACCAAGGTCTTTGAATATCGGTTTAGCGTAGGTGAGTATCGCAATATCCTCGAGCATCGCTTTACGCCTATCGCCATAGCCCGGAGCCTTTACCGCACATACATTCAATATACCGCGTAGTTTATTGACTACGAGAGTAGCAAGCGCATCACCTTCGACATCTTCTGCGATAATCAAAAGCGGACGCTTGGTCTCGACTACTTTTTCGAGTAGCGGAACAAGTTTCTGGACATTGGAAATTTTATCTTCGTAAACCAAAATGAAAGGCTTTTCGAAAACACATTCCATCGTATCCTGATCGGTTACGAAGTGAGGAGAAAGATATCCTCTGTCAAATTGCATACCTTCGACCACATCGACGGTCGTATCGAGGCTTTTACCCTCTTCGACGGTAATTACACCGTCTCTGCCGACTTTCTGCATCGCATTTGCAAGTTCTTTGCCAATCGTCGGGTCGTTATTGGCAGCTATCGTAGCAACCTGCCTGATTTCATCGTCTGTTTTAACCGGTTTGGCGAGTTTAGCCAACTCCTCTATCACCGCCTTTACTGCTGCACGCATTCCACGATTAAGCGCCATCGCATCGGCACCTGCAGTTACCATCTTCAATCCTTCGCTGAAAATAGCTTCCGTTAAAACGGTAGCCGTCGTAGTTCCATCACCGGCGGCATTACTCGTTTTGGAAGCAGCTTCACGAACGAGCTTTGCCCCCATATTTTCAAATTTATCCGCAAGGTCAACTTCCTCAGCTACTGTAACACCGTCTTTGGTAACCTTTGGCGCACCCCAGCCTCGATCGATAACTGCGGTTCGTCCTTTCGGACCGAGAGTAGCCTTTACTGCACGTGCTAACTTTTCAACTCCGTTTAAAAGGGCTTTTCTGGCATCGACTTCAAAAGCAAGTTGCTTTGTTGCCATTGACCGTACC
>WFQY01000486.1 GCA_015486815.1 Phycisphaerae bacterium
GATGTCAGCTGGCAGGATGGGCTTCGGTACTTCCGAGGTCGGCGATATGGTGGCTAATACAGTTGCGGAATTGTAGGTTTTCCGAAAAAGATAACAAAACAAAGTCATTGCGGAATATAATTACAATGAATAATAACCCGATATTGCTGTTTGTAAATTTATATGCGTAGCGGTATGTTGGCATACTTTGTAATGGAGTGAAGAACTATGGCTCTTAGTGTTATAAAACAGATTTCGGTTTTTCTGGTGAATAAACCCGGAGTATTGGCTCAGGTAACACAGGCATTAGCGGATGCCAAGGTGAATATCAAAGCACTTACTCTTGTTGATTCTCAGGAGCATGGTGTATTGAGGCTTGTGCTCGAAAACGGTGAGCGTGGTACGGATATTCTAAAATCGCTTGATGTTCCCGTAACCGAGACGGATGTATTGTGTATAGAGATGGCAAATCGGCCGGGTGCGTTGGCGGATATTTGCAATAGGTTAGCGTCGGAACATATCAATATCAATTACGCTTATTGCACTACCGGAGCAAAGGGCGGAAAGACATACGGTATTTTCAAAGTATCCGATGTCAAAAAGGCACAAAAGGTGCTCGAACAGCGTAAGCCCATTCGTAAACGTCAGCCCGTAAAGCGTCTGCAGATTAGAACATAAGTAGAATATGGCGAATGAATGATTACGAGTGATTTTCATTTACATACGAGTGCTTCGGTAGATGCGACTGTCGGACTCGATGAGCTTATCGAGCGTGCGATAGAAATCGGACTGACGGAAATAGCTATCACCGAGCACGTGGATTATAATCCCGCTGACGAAGGAGCGGGGATATATAAACCGAAGGAAATTTATCAGCAGATTGTCGGAGCGCGGGGAAAATATAATGGGCGGATTATTATTTGCTACGGGGTCGAACTAAGCGAGCCTCACCTTTATGCCGCTGAGATGGCGGACATATATCAAATGCCTTTGGATATAGTTATCGGCTCGTTGCATTATGTCGGGCCTTATGGGGTGCATCTGAACTTTTTCGATGTTTACGATTTCGATTCAGCTATCAAGGCGTATTTCAGCGATATGCTTGATATGGTACGAGACGGTGATTTTGATGTTTTGGGACATCTCGATTATTTTGCACGATATGCATCGTTCCGCTCGCTTGAAGATTATAATCCCGAAGATTACGCTGAGCAGATCAAGCGTGTTCTTTCGACTTTGATAGAACGGAAAATTGCATTGGAGTTAAACACATCGGGTTGGCGTGCGCCTGCGAATCATTGCTTTCCGAAGCCAATGATTATCAAATGGTATTACGAGATGGGCGGACGGCTGATAAGTATAGGTAGCGACGGGCACAAAGTCGAGAATATCGGCAGAGATATAAACAAAGCTGCTGAGCTTGCGAAGGAAATCGGATTCAAAGAATATCAAATCTATCGTCAGCGTAAGCCCGTTACTCTGCCATTGTGAGCAAATTTCCGCACAGGTTTATGCCGGCTTGGAAAAGTATTTTTTCAGATAGCCTATCATCGAGACAAGAGTGAATATAACCGTTATCCAGATAAAAGTCTGTCTGGCGATGTCAGCCCATCGTTGTTGATAGAAGTGTCCGAGAGAGATAAGTATCGTAATGACGGTAGCGGATTGCAGAAACATTTTTATTTTGCCCTGAATGGTAGCTGGAAATGCCTTTCCCTGCGATTCACTCTGTCCGCGAAGCGAAGTTACCAAAAGCTCTCTTCCTATTATCAGCACGATCATCCACGGTGCAACATTTGTTACATTTCTGCCTGCGATAATGAAATTTGAACCTGTGAAGAAAATGAAAGCTCCGCAGATAAGGATTTTATCGACGAATGGGTCAAGCAGTCGGCCAAGCGACGTTTCCATCGAATATTTTCGCGCGATATAACCATCAACAACATCGGTTAAGCCAGCGACCAGGAACATAGCAACCGCCAAATCGAACATCATCGTTGATGATTGTCCGGGCTTGCAGAGAGCTACAAGCCAGAAGAATCCCGCTGATAGGATGAGTCGTGCAAGCGTAAGATTGTTTGGTGTAAAAATCTTTTTTGGCATAGGAGATATTATATAGAAGCCTTTCGAGAAATAAACAATGATTTTTTATGTTTCGGAATATTGATGGGTAAATGTCGTGTTTGCAAGTAGAATTTTGCCAGCTATGATTTCGGA
>WFQY01000487.1 GCA_015486815.1 Phycisphaerae bacterium
GATAGATAAGGGGTTTGGCGGGCAGCTGATCCATACCATCAAGGGCGCAGGATATGTCATCAAGACCGACGAGTAAATTTTATCAGAGCGTTGTTTTTCGACTTACCTTGTGGTATGCCGCGATTTTTATAGTTATTTCCATTATCGCTTTTGTTGCTTTTTACATGTCGTTGGAAAAAAATCTCAACAAAAGGTCCAGGACATTTTTGCAGGATAAGGTCGAAGAATTTTCCAAATTGGTGATGGCAGGCAAAGCTGGTATGCTGAATGATGAATTTCGGCGAGAGACCCAGTCAATCGGAGTGAACAATGTTTATTACAGTTTTCTGGATGCTGGCGGCAGGACGTTGATAAGTTCAAATTCTCTCCATTGGGCCAATCTCAAGCCCAACAAGGATTTAATCAGGATGGCTGTTCGGGACAAAAAACCAATGTTTGAAGTGGTTAAGCTCCCCCATTTTCGTCATAAGGTACGCATCATTTACGACTCGGTCGGATCGGGGAAAATACTGCTGATAGCTATGGGTCTCAAATATGAGGAAAATCTTCTTTATGGTATGCAGATAATTTTTACCCGTGTAATGCTGTTGATATTATGCCTCTCGATTCTCGGTAGCTGGTGGATATTGACGCGTGCTATGTCGAGGGTCTCGACCGTTACGAATACAGCGATGTCTATTTCGAGTAAGACGCTCGATAGGCGCGTACCAGTCAGCAGCAGAGCAGATGAAATCGACCGATTGGCAGAGGCATTTAATAATATGTTGGCTCGCATCAGGACGCTTATCAATGCGCTGAAAGATGTTACCGACAATATAGCTCACGATTTGAAAACCCCCATTACCCGCATCAGGCTTATTGCCGAGTCCCGAGTTTCTAACGGTGAGGAGAATACGAATATTGCACCTTCGGAATATCAGGAATTGTCCGGTGCGATAATAGAGGAGTGTGATAAGCTGATTGGTATGATAAACAGCTCACTTGAGTTGCGTGCGCTGGAATATGACAGGGGGATAGTCAATCGAAATTTGAGCAGGATAAATCTTTCAGAGATGTTACATCAGGCTTGTGATATATTTCAGCCCGTCGCGGAGGACAATGAGATTACGATAACCCTCGATGTTGATTCGGAGGTGGAATGTTTCATCCGTGCGGACAAAGACCTTCTCCAGCGTGCCTTTGCCAATATAATCGATAATGCTATAAAATATACAGCATCGGGAGGTATGGTACGGGTCGTTTTGAAACGTAAGGGTGATAGTTTTGTGGTCGAAATAAGTGATAACGGAGCAGGTATTTCGCAGGAGTCTTTGCCTCATATATTCGAGAAGTTTTATCGCGGAGACCTGAGCAGGTCGGCATGTGGTTCGGGATTAGGTTTGGCTTTGACAAAGTCGATAATCGAAGCTCACAGAGGGTCGGTCTCTGTTGAGTCGCAGGAGGGTAAGGGGACAAAATTCACAGTCGTTCTATCGGCTTGACCGAGTGGTATTGATTTTTGGTTTCAGTAAATAAGCTGATATTGGCGGGATTATGATGAGGGTAACTATTGTGGAGGTGATAAGTCCGCCGATGACTGCGATGGCGAATGGTTGGAATAGTTTCGAGCCTACGTGCAGTCCGATAGCAGTGGGAAGCAGTCCCGCTATGGTCGTCAGCGTCGTCATTAAGATTGGACGAAGACGGACGGCGACCGCGGTTTGCAGTGCGTCGAGGACTGATTTTCCATTCGTTATCTGGCGGTTGGCGTAGTCAAGCAGGACGATAGCATTGTTGACGCAAATCCCGACGACGGTAATTGCACCCATAGCAACAGAGACGTTCAGTCCCTGATGTGTGATGAACAGGGCAATTACCGCTCCGATAAGCGATAGTGGAATCGTAATCAGAATTGCCAGCGGTTCCCTCGCTGAGCCGAATTGCATCGCCATTATCAGAAATATTACGAGGGTTGCAGCTAACAATACGAAGAGCATCTCTATTGCGGTTTTGATGAGAACTTTATATTGGCCTGTGAAATCTATGCTGTATCCCGTTGGTAAATTGATTTTCGCAAATTTGGTTTTAAGCCTCTTTATTACCGATAAAAGGTTGCCGTCGATTTCCGCAATGAGGGTAATTTCTCGTTGCCCATTGAGCCTGGTAATTGCGGGCGGGGAGTGTACTATTTTAATCTCAGCTATTTTCCCGAGCGGAATGAAGCTTCCTGAAGCTGTTGCGAGGGGCAGTTGTTTCAGCTCCGCGATGTCAGCTGATGATGTTAAGCTATTTTCGCAATCGAGTTTTACAATCACCGGAATATTTTGATTCTGGCGGATAATCGTTGTCGCGGTTACGCCCGTTCGCCAGGCTTGAATAGCTGAAAACATCTCTGCAGGCGAGACATCGAGGGCATTGACGCGATTGTAGTTGGGTTTGACTATTATTTCCGGAATTTTTATCTTTGTGTTGTTGACGATATTCGAGATATCAGTGTCGTGTGAGAGGATATTTTCCACGTTGCTGGCAAGTGTTGTGAGCTTGTTTGTATCGGTCCCGAAAATCGTTACACCAAATAGTGCGGGAAGTCCGGAAAAGCTTTCGTCTATTTTTTCCTGCGTTGGCTGATGATATAAGAATACCACGCCGGGAATCTGTGAGTATGATTTTTTGATGTTGAGCATGATGCTGTCGGCAGATAGTGTTCTTTGCGATTTTGGTTTGAGTTTGATGAGGAGCTCTCCTCGGTTTACCCCTTCTATCTGGTATCCTATCTCCGGAGAGCCTGTTCGTCTATATACGCATGAAACTTCGTTTTGTTCAAGTGCGATTTTATCGAGAATATCGCCAATTCGGCTGCTCTCGCTCAGCGATGTTCCCGGAGGGGTTACGTATTCTATCAGGAGTGCGCCTTCGTCGATTGGTGGCAGAATCCCCGCTTGGGGGAGGAAGATTGCCAATATCCCGCTGGTGAGTAAAATCAGGGCAAGTACTCCCGCTATCCACCTGTGGTGGAGCAGTACCTTAACGCATCTCTGTAACGGTGTGCGGATGAAATCGAGAGGGTCGCGTTTGCCTTGAGTGATAAAGGGCAGAGTTCTGCGGGTATTTGCAAAGGATACCGGAATGAGAGTCAACGAGACTATCAGAGAAATAAGGAGAGCTGAACCAATTGTTACCCCGAAGGGTTTTAGAAATACGCCAGCTATTCCCGTTACCAATATCAGAGGCACAAAGGCGAATACGGTAGTAAATGTTCCGGATGTGTCAGCAGATGCTATTTCGAGGGTGCCTTCGATGCTTGCGATGTCGGTTTGACGCTGATGCTTCTGGTGCCTGAGAATGTTGTCTGCTACTACTATTGCATCATCGACGATCATACCAATTGCAAGTGTAAGTGCGGACATTGTAACGATGTCCAGCGAGAGGCCAAAAAGGTACATAATCCAGAGAGAGGCAAGAAACGTAATTGGTATAGTCAATGCTACTATCAGGGCAGGGGTGATTCTTCCTATGAATATGACAAGGACGATGATGACGAGTATCATTCCTTCGATAAGATTTTTGGCAACAGCACTTTTAGCTTCTGAGATGATTTCCGACTGGTCGTAGAATTTTTTTATCCTCGTATCCTTCGGAAAAAGATGCTTTAGCTCTTTGATTTTTGCCGTAACCTGTTTCGAGAGCACAATCGGACTGATTCCGGGCTGTTTGCGAATGAAGAATACGACAGCTGGGTTTCGATCTGCGCGTATTTGGTAGTGCTTAAATGCAACACCATCTGCAACCGAAGCAATCGTCCCCAGTGGGAGGTTATCTCCCGCTTTCGTCTCAATGGGAATAGATCTGATGTCGTCGAGAGTCTGTATCCTGGCATCGCAACGAATCAGATATTCCTGCGAGGAACGTTTGATGTAGCTGGCGGATGTGGAAATGTTGTGCCGCTTTAAGGTATCAATCAGAGTGGTGAGAGGGATTCCCAGCTGTGCGAGTTTTTGTGGTGTTGTCTTTACTATAAATCCCCGTTTCTCTCCGCCCAATACCTTGACCGATGATACCCCGTGTACCCCCATCATGCGATTGGCAAGTTCATATCTGACTATGTTTCGCAATTTTACGGTATTGCCTCCGTACACCGCGTATCCGAGTACCTCCTGCAGCGTGGTGCCGATATTTTCGACTGTTGGCTCGGTCCCGGCGGGAAGCAGACCCTTTAGTCTTCCAAGTCTTGCCTGCACGAGGTAACGTGCGTCTGTAACGGAAACATTCTGATTAAATTCGACCGTAACCTTAGATATTCCCTGAACGGAAATCGAAGCGACCCTCCTTGTGCCCCGAATACCACGCATCTGATTCTCGATAGGGCGGGTAATCAATGTTTCGACGTTTTCAGGGGAGGCAGCTGGATAGTGGGTGATGATGTTTACAACGGGGATATCGAGATGACCAAACAAATCGATTCCCATGTGGTTGGCGGAATATATTCCACCCAAGCCCACTAATATCGCCATCAGGGCAACACTGAGAGGATGATATATCAGCAATTGTAAAACGTTTTTCATTTGACGAGCCTCACATTCCCAAATGAGTGTGCATGAGATGTAACGCAACTAATGCCAGAGCAGCGGTAATTACAGCGTTGTATTCCTTATTTATCTTCCACATATTCCATGAGAAGTGGTCGCGAATTTGCCTTGCGTTTGGCAGGTGTACGGGAAAAATGCAGTCAACTGATTTTTTGTATCTCTCCCAGTCGCTGGAAAACAGGCGGGAAAGTTTTTTTTCTTCATAAAAGATTTTCGGGCCATAGATAAGGCCAATAATGAGTGTGACAGCAATAAAGTTTTCTACATCGGCTGTTATCGTGCAAAATCCCAATGCTATCAGGAAAGAGCCTAAGTATAGCGGATGTCGAACGATGGAATAGGGGCCAATGGTGCAGAGTTGCTCGCTTTTATGTATGATTCCTGCAGCCCAGCTTCTCAGGGATAATCCGAGCAGTACCAGGAGCAACCCGACTATTCCCCACGGGTGGGAAAAGTTACAGAAGTTGTTGAAGTGCTGTTTTTCCCAGATGTCCTCGGCTACCAGCAAAATAACTACCATCATAGTTATGGTTGTTCGTTTTTTGATTAGTATGGTTCCGATTTTTTTTATCATTAGTCCGCCACTTTATAAATTTTACTAAAATGTCCAAAAAATAATTCGTATGCACCTTCGGTTACAACATTCTCGGATAGCTTCAGGCCCGAAACGACTTCGACCATATTACCCTGCTGCCTGCTTGTTGTAATTTTTTGTTTGATGTATTTTCCGCCCGCATTTTCTACAAAAACGAAGGGATTTTCATCTTCATCCCGAACAATAGCTGATACTGGTATCACGAGGGATGAGCGTGTTTGAAGAATAATTGTTCCACTGAGTCTCTGTTCGGGATGACAGTAGTTATTGATTTGTTTTGATTCGATCCACACAAGAGACGCTCCCTCAGGTGAGTTTTGGGGCAGGCGGGTCGTTACGATACCTGAGATTGTTTTTTGGTTCAAAACGAATTCAGCCCGGCAGTTTTTCAAATTTACATTAGTAAATACCCTCGCGACAATTCGGAGATGATTTGGGTTGATGACCTCTGCAAGCTTTTCTGACTGCGTTACGAGTTGGCTGCTGGTAGCTTGCCGATTGATAAACCTTCCCGCTATTGGCGATTTTATGGTGCAGCGTGTTTTGATGGTATCCAGCTGCAGTTGTGCAGAGTTAAGCGATTCTCGTAGTTTGCTGAGTTTTATCCGGACTCGTGATAATTCATCTGCTGGCAGCAGGTGCTGGGTAACCATTTGCCTTTTCCGATTCATCATCTGCCGCGTAAGTTTTATGTTATTGGTTAATGTGTCGATTTGGGAGGTTTGTTGTTTTAATTTGTTCGTTATGCCAATTCCGCCGAGCTTGAACAGGGGTTGGTTCCGCTTCACCTTCGCGTTATCCGCAATGTAAATTTTCATGATTTTGCCGGTGTACGGAGATGTTATTTTCGCAATATTGATGCTCTTTACGCTTCCCGTCCATCTGAGTGAGTCGGTAATCTCCGTTCGTTTCGGGTGCGAGGTGCGGATAATAAACGGCAGGGAGTTGTGTTCTCTCAGATGGGTATCGGAAATATTTCCCCGCACTATTACCGCACTGTTCCAATATATATACGCGGAAAATGCCGTCAGAAATACCAATGCTATGGCTATAGGTTTCATCTTTTTATATCCCTCGCTGATGATATTTTAATAACTTTTTGATTTGGGGTAATATAGCGTCCGGACTCTATTTCAAGGGCGATTGATAAATCTGTAAGCCCTTCCCTGAATCTCGAGAGCTTTATCTGTTTTTGGGTTATTTCCAACAGGATGGTTTCGACCTTCAGTAAATTACCGGCATATTGCAGGGTGTTTTGATATTTCACCGCCAACTGTTTTAGCCGCTGAATCGATTTTTTTTCAAGAGATATTTCACGGTGCATTGTATTGATCTTTGCGATAGTTTTTGCAATTTGGTTTTCTGCCTCGAAAATTCTCGCAAGATATTCATCGAATACCTCTCGTCGTTTCGCACGTGCCCTGGTGATATTCCCCTGATTTTGGTCGAATATTGGTAAGTCAAAGGAGATGCCGAACCCTGCTGTTCGTATCCTGTCGGTATCCTTGCTTGCCAAAAATCCCATCGTTATTTTGGGAAACTGATTCAATATTTCCGTCCGGACCCGCTGTTCCTGGCTTTCATAGCCAGCTTTTAATGCGAGCAGGTCGAGTCTGCTGTTCTCTATTCCGTTTATCAATTTGCCAGCAGAGAGATTTGCGGGTAACCCGATTGGCTTGATATTTTTTTGAATCGGGATTTTGATATTGCTCGCTAACCCCATCAACCGGTTGAGGGTAAGCTGTTCCTGAGTCCTTTGCTCTTCGAGTGTGAGGAGGAGTTTACTGGTATGCTCAAGGTTGTCCCGGACTTTTTTGTTATCATATACGGTCAGGTATCCCGCATTTATGCCTTTGTTGACGGAGGAAGAAAACTGTTTCAGCTGCCGCTGCATAATCTTTGCCAGTTTTATCTGTTCATTGAGACAAACCAGATGGTACACGTGTATTCTCGCTGCCTGTGCGACCTGCCATTCCTGCCAAGCTATCTCGAGGTCGATGGAATTTGCCTTTGCCGAGGCAGATGCCTTTTTTGAATTCAGCGTAATAAGAGATGTCAGGTCCCACTGGATTCCTAAACTGCAGGCATTATGTGAATGAGTGGAATTGCTCTCAGGTGAACTTCCCGTATCAGGTGAAGATTTCCCGGTTACGGCATTGATTATTGATTTTGATACCTGGCTGCGGATTGCGGATTTTATCTTTGTGCCTGTCCTCTGCCTGTCAGTATTTGTTCGTGGATGCGGAAGGGCAAGGCTGAACGAAACCTGCGGGTTAGGCAGCAGGCCTGCCTGAATAACCTGTGATTGTGCTATCCGTCGTTTATCGCGTGCGAGTTTGAGCTCAGGATTGACCAGTACCGCTAAAATAGCAGCTTCTTTCGGGCTTAGACCGTCGGCCAGATTGAATATGAGGGGCTTGAGAAGGGGGTGCTTTATCTTGCTCGCTTCCACCGCGATAATCTTGAAGTCCGGATTTGAAACATGTTCCGCGGATAATGGGCGTGGACGATAAGTCTGGCAACCGCTGCTGAGAAACAGTATCATCAACTGCGCGATCACAGATAATCCTGGCCATAAAATTCTAATCATAAACGATAACATGGTGGTGCATTATACCACTACGGGATTACCGTAAGATGACCGGAACATTACCATTTGGCAATGTTTGCCTTTTATAATTTTTTCAACATTACCAGATTGTAATGTTGTGGTAATCTTGTGGTTATCTGTAATGTGCTACAATTTGCCCCTGATTATGCTGAGCCCGGATAAAAATACAATGTTAATATGCGGAGAAGCGTTTTCAGACTGCTACTAAAGCGTTATTCGCGAGCAAAGAGATACCCAAAAGGTATATATAAAAAGTATTCACAGTTGAAGGAGAATTTGATATGAGTGAGCAAAGTAAAAACGATGTGCCAATGCTGAAATCCAATAGTGTTAACTGGATTGCCCTGGCGTTGATAACGGTTTTAGCCTTGGCGGTTTTTTGCTATCATCTCGGGGATTTTGTGCTGTTAAGTGAGCATGAAGCTCTCGTAGGTCAGACCGCGAAAGAGACCCTTTCAGGGCATTGGATAGTTCCGTATATGGACGGGCAGATGCGATTGGAGAAGACCCCTCTGGTGTATTGGATAGTCGCGGGAATTTCTTCGATGCGAAACGGCATTGTCGATGAATTCTCGACCAGAATACCATCGGCAATATCAGCTGTTGTTATTGTCATTTTGATGATGATATTTGCATCGCAGGCCTTTGACAGAAAAACGGGAATACTCACCGGGTTGGCAACGGTTGCGAGTGTGGGAATGCTTTGGCAATCGCACCGCGGAACGAGCGATATGCTTATGTCGGTGTTTGTCGTCGCGTGCTTCGTATTTTTTTGGTTTGGCCTGGAGCGAATCAAGAGTGAGCAGTCGGGGAAACTATATTTTTACCTTTTCTATATTTGTTTTTCACTGGGGATGCTTGCGAAGGGTCCTGTTCCGGCACCTGCGGTCGGTTTGCCGATAGCTATATATTTGCTCTGCACGGGAGACTGGAGATATTGGAAAAAGTTTCATCTCATCGCGGGAGTAATTATTACAGCTGTTATGCTGGGCTGGTGGGTACTGGGGGTCTTGATTAGCGTTCCCGATGCAATTTGGCGGTGGAAGGCGGAATACATAATGAGGTATTTGGGGGGGTTCGGAACGATGAGACCGTGGTATTATTATATTCCGCAAATTTTTCTTCTGACATTACCCTGGTCTGTGTTTCTGCCCGCGGGATTATGGGTAATGTGGAAGTCCGCTGCAAAGCACAGCCGCGATATTCCAAAGTCGCAAAATCTGCAGGCAATTCTGTATGTTGCCCTGTGGTTGATTGTCGATTTCATATTCTTCAGCATATCGAAAGGGAAACGGGCACACTATATTCTTCCCATACTTCCGCCAGCGATATTGGTCTCGGTGCTGGGAATGATGGCAAGCAAGGACAGACTTTTAGCTGAGGGGAAGAAGTTTCAGAAAGTCATTAAGATATCCACTGTGGCAATAGTCGTGGTGATATTGGCTATCGGGTGGTGGTATGTCCATAGTAATTTTCAGCAAATCGAGACAAAATTCATTGTGGTCGCGATTATAACGGTATTGTCCGCTATTGTCTTTACCACTCTTTATATGCGTGGTTCATTGATAGCTGCTTCATCGATTCTGTCTATAACTCTTGGCCTGACCTTCAGTACGTATATCTGGCCCCTCGTGCCTCAGGCGATGAATTCAGAGAGAAACCCGAAGATAGCAGCAGAGAAAGTACACAATGCCGTTCCTCCGGATGCTAAATTTTACTTCATAGGCAGGTGTGATTCTCCATTGGTATTTTACTACGACAAAATAATTCCCCAAATACCAAACGCTGAGCAGGTGATAGAGC
>WFQY01000488.1 GCA_015486815.1 Phycisphaerae bacterium
AAAACACGAGATGTTACGAGAAAAGCTACTCGAAACCATATCTACTCTTCCGCCGGGTAGCAGGATGCCTACCGTAAAAGATATGATATATCGATATAATGTTAGCCAGGCAACTGTCGATAAGGCTTTGAGCTATCTTAAAGAGAAAGGGTATATAAATGTAGCGCCCGGCAGAGGAATTATTGTCGAAGACACAAACAGAATTAACAAAAGTTCTCATCTCAAAAAAGTTGATTTCGTATTCTTCGGATATCGCTCACCAGCAGGAACGCATACCTTTCACGGCGAACTAATCGACAAACTAACAGAAGTACTCGGCGAAAGAGAGGCTTGGCTAAGAAATACCGTCCTTCCCCACAACGCTAACACTTCCGATATAATCTCGCATATCGACAATCTTGATAGCGACGGAATATTATTGGCAAATCTCTATAATCAGGAAACTTTCGATATAATAAGACGACGAAAAAGACCTTTTGTGATGATTACTCCTAACTGCCCGACCGAATTGCCTAACAGTATATTGATAGATAATCGCTCTGTTGTTAGGAACTGGATTGATCATCTTACCAATCTCGGACATAGAAAAATTGCATACCTGCACAGTGCAATAGAAGAACATTATCAGCGTGATGCTTATCAACGATTGCAATTCTATTACGAAGAACTCGGCCGACGAGGAATAGCTCCTGATCCGGATATCGTTATATGTGCGGGATTTACCAGAGAAGACGGATACAAGGCAGCTAAAAAATTGTTGAAAACGGGCAGGGAATTCACCGCTATCATATGCGGCGATGGAAATGCAAGCGGGGTTTATCAATCGCTGCAGGAAAAAGAAATTATCATAGGCAAAGACATAAGCGTTATTGGTGTAGATGATTCAAGCTGGACAGCTCATATGCACCCACCACTGACAACCGTTAGAATACCACGAAGAAGACTTGCAGAACTTGCTGTCAGTAAACTCGAAGAACTGATACAAAACTCGGAGAATATCTTTGAGAAAATATATATGAAAACCAATTTGGTCGTTCGACAGTCAACGGGTGTTCTGCTGACTGATTAAAGTGAAATAGTACGGTCTTTTTTAAAGGAAGGAGTTTGCTATGCGAAAAGAAAGAATGCGAAAATTGGGTTTGGTAGTATTAGGAGCTGTGCTTATTATTTACGGTGCAAACGTATCAGCTACTACAATCAACTGCCCCGATAGTCAAGATGCTTGGGGAAAATACTATGCACCTTCTGGAAGCCACGATAGTCAAGCAGGAAACAGCGACAGAATGAGAACATACGCAAGAGACGACAGATATGTTGCTTTCGTGCAATTCGATTTGAGTAGCCTTTCCGGATATTCAGCTTCTGATGTAACTTCAGCTACTCTTAAAATCTACTGTCATTACTTCGGTTCGCCGTCAACCGGTGCAGGCTATGGCGTTCGATATGTGGCTTCTTCGTGGAATGAAGCTGACTATACCACTGCCGGAGTAAAGGCTCCTACCCGTGGTGACCTTATCACTGATGTTACAAATACATCAACAGGCTGGCACGAAATCAATGTTACAGCTGCTGTAAAGGCTTGGCTTGACGGTAGCAAGCCTAACTATGGCTTAATGCTCGATGCTGATGCCTATGGCCATCGATATAAACAAACTGATGTCTCTTTCTGGACTAAAGAATCAAACTATAATTTGCCGCCCCAACTCATTGTTGATGTAGTTCCGGAACCTGCGACAATCGGACTGCTTACGATGGGCACATTAGGATTTATGCGCAGAAGGTAAGAAATTTTTACCACCGAGAGCACAGAGAACCACAGAGAGATAAGAAATAAAAATAAATTGTCTTCTCTGTGAGCTCTGTGTTCTCTGTAGTGAGAAGGATGTTTGTTATGGAAAGTCGAAAAAACGGTTTTACACTTATTGAGCTTTTGGTGGTCGTCGCAATCATCGCTGTTCTTGTCGCTATTCTCCTGCCTGCATTAAACGCTGCCCACGAGTCGGCGAAGTCTATTGTATGTCTGAACAATCTTAGGCAAATCGGACAAGCAACATTTTTGTATCTCGGAGATAATGGAGACCGTTTTCCGTGTGAATATGATAATCCTCATTATCGTTATTCGGGCAGATGGAAAAACCGACTCGCAAAATATCTTGGCATCGATACCAATTCAAGCGGATATATCTCCGAATACAAAGTTGGCAAAAATGTGTTTGTATGTCCCGCCAGCACACAAAATCATATACTGGACTATAAAGTAGCCTATCACAACAGCTACAATTCCAATTGGGGAATTATAGGATATGATACAAGCGAAAACCACGCGGTTTCCGAACGGCTTGAAAATATAACTTTAGCTCATAATAATGTCGCTTGGGTCGTCGATGGAAATAGCAATGTCGCAGGACAGGATCAATACATCTATTGGGCATATTGGCCTTACGTTAGCTTTAGGCACAGCGGAAAGATGAATATACTCTGGGTAGATTGGCACGTAAGTTCGGAAAGAGAAGCTGACAGGTCTATATTTTACATTCGTTAGAATAGCAGAGGCATATATTTAGAACAACTGGAGATATATACTATGTTTTATAAGGTAATTTGGTCGATTATTTTTTGTCTGTCAAGTTTGGCTTTTCCGGAACCATCTGTTTGCAAACAACTCGATTTTCCGATCGGGATTTTTTCAGCTGGCGGACCGAGCGAAAAAAACTTCAATTATATCAAATCGCTTGGCTTCGATTACATACATCGATACACATTAGCGGATAACAAAGAAAAATTCATACAAAAATATCTGGATACCGCTCAAAAGTGTCATCTTAAGGTAATGTTCGATGTCAGTGGTCCTTTACGAAAATTGAATAAAGGCAAAATCACCGAGCAACAAGCAAT
>WFQY01000489.1 GCA_015486815.1 Phycisphaerae bacterium
GTTCAGGCACAAACCAGCTACACTTACGCAAGATGCTTTCCGTTTTGTTTTCTGAACATCCACAAGCCCAAACCACTAATCAGAAACATCATAGTTGCAGGTTCGGGAACTTGACTTTGTGTTGTCTCGATGGTCAACTTTGCACCGTCATTATAGAAATGACAATCAGGGTCGAATCCCATCGCAAATCTGCCATCACTGGCGTATGTATTCAAAGCTGCTATCTGAGCAGGTGTAAAGCTGAAAGACAGATCCTGCGGTATAGCAGGCAGATTACGATAGACTTTCAACAATACTCCCTGTCCTGCAAAGTTGTCGCCACCGCCTTGGTTGTCTCGATATATCTTGACACCCCGCCTGGCGTTATCCAGCAGGTGGATATACAACACATTAGGTTCATTACGCCAGCGTAGGCGGTGTGGAGGTGTTGGTGAAGCGAAGTGGATGTACAATACATTAGGTTCATTACGCCAGTTACGGATGTTCTCGAACGAAAACGTTGCACCAATCGCTACCTCATCTGTCGGATTCCACGGGGTATTGATTCCCCAAGTGTAATATCTTGCATGTGCAAGATCGTACAGATCCGCAGGATTAGGTGTCAGTTCATAGGTGTTTGCGTATGCAACGCCACCGCTCATCAACAAAACAGAACCGAGACCAACCAAAATTACAACCATTCCGAAAACGCTACTTGTCAAATTTTTTCCTCTCATCTTCCCTCTCCTTTCATTTTTGAATTCTTAAAATAAACTAAACAACACATACTCTTTCGTTCCTTTTGTCAGGCCTACGCAGTCTGACAGTTATAAACCGTTACTTCTATTTCACATTACGACCCTCCTCTTTTTACGAACTACATAGAAACCGATTAACAAAAGTCCGATAGTTGTAGGCTCGGGAACAGGTGTACCACAACAACCTGTTACCTGAACACCCTTGCCAAGATAAATATTGTTATCCGCATAAAGCTGACCGGTTATCTGAGAATCGCTGCTTATTGTCAGATTGCCAAAGCTTATCAAATTTGCCTGTGCAAGGACATTTTCGCTGAGAGCGATATTATGCGACGCTTGCAATGTCAATTGCCCCGATCCGAGCGTTTGAAATTTGACATCTTTGCCGGCGGTAGCACTGTTTGCTATGTTTACAAGTACATCACCTTCGCTTGTATCCGCTATTAGCTGAACATCCTTATCGAGCCAAATACGTCCCAGATTATAAGTACCCGCTGTAAGCCTAACCGTTGCATTTTTGCAGGCAACCAAACTTCTATAATTGCCTGGCAATAATGTGTTGTCCGTATCTTTCTGATAGTGAATATTATCCGAGCCAGACGTAAAGCCGGGCTTATCTCTCTTTACCGGCGACCACACATCTACGGATGCGCTGCCCTGCGAAATATTTCCGTCAACAGTAGATTGCGAGTTAAGCCAATAGCTCGTACCGTATGTCAAATTGCCGTGTATTACCGAATGCCGATTTACATAAACTCTGTTATTAGAAGCGACATTCCCATTTACAGTAACGTATTTGCTTAGGCTTAAATTGCCCTTCGCATTTAGATCACCCACTCGGGAATTGCTTCCGATATACATCGTTCCTTTAGTATCAATGGACAATAAGTTAGCATTTTCGCCAATGCTTACATTTCCCGCAGCGAGTATTCTATTGCTCACGGAAAATCTGCTGCCTGCGGAGAATTTACCACCCGTATATATCGAGCCTGTTACACTACTTTGCTGATTGAACCATATATTGGAACCAGCGCCGACATTACCCGTTATACTTACCTGCTTTGATGTACTGAGCCTTCCTCCCGCAAGAACAGTAAAATCATCCGTACCCAGCACTACCGTAGAAGATGTATAGGGCGATGCTTGGTCGTGCGACCTCGGCACCGGACACATCCACATATGGTTGACAGATATTGGTGCTGCGTTTACAACGATAGCACACAACAAAACACACATTCCGATAAAAGACATTTGTTTGTTCATCTTTCCTCTCCTTTTTAATCCGACCATTTCTTCTTTCCACACTTATCCCGGTCAATTTAAACTTAAAATATAAAAATGCGATATGCAAACGGAGCAGGGAAATTTGTTGGATTGTGTTTGTTGAGCTAAAGCGAAGCTCTTCTATCCGATACGAGATAAAAAAGCCCGAAACATTGACTAAAAACTATTAGAGTAAAAAGCGATGTTTCCGAACGGAAAAGTATTTTGGCTTGCGTGTAAACCTTTGGTTTACTTCTTTTTGGTAGTCCGTAGTATAGCCTCGCATAATCTCACATAACAAAGAAAGAATAAAAAAATCGCAGAAAGATATAACGATGGAGTTTGCAAAGACTTGCGGGAAAATATGGAATAATACGAAATTGCGGAAAACGACTTAATGGGCGGTACTGGACTCGAACCAGTGGCCTTCCCGCCGGGACGCTCTAGCCAACTGAGCTGATATATTACATAACGAAGAATTGTACCACCCTTGAAGAACAATGGGCGGTACTGGACTCGAACCAGTGGCCTCTTGCTTGTAAGGCAAGCGCTCTAGCCAACTGAGCTAACCGCCCGTAAATAATAAATAATAACTTCTCGCGTTGTATTAGTCAAGCCCCAAGATAATATCGTGATTAAACCACTGTTTATGTGCCCCTATCTTTCGCCCGAAGATATCTGCACATTACGTATCCGAACAGTCGGCATAATATTGCCCGGTTCGTATCGGTAGTCGCTGCTTATCGCGTCGATATTGCTGAGCAGTTCGAGCAGATTGCCCGCTATCATTGCATTAGCAAGCGGAAAAGCAAGCTGACCTTTTTCAATCTTGAATGCGAAATCGAGATTTGTTGATATATCTCCGCTGACCGGATCGGGACTTAAACCGCCGAGCTCGAGATAGACGCCATCTTCGACTTCTTTGATAATATCGTCAGCGGTTTTTTTACCCGGTAATAATTGCAAATTCGACGGCGCGATACCGCCGTTACGCAAGCCATGGCCTGTGTTGGCAGTTTTAGCTTTGTTAGCGGTATAGCTATTGTGTAGCTGACCAACAAACCGACCATTATCTATAATCGTAACTTTCTTACGGACAGCTCCTTCACCGTCATAACACCCCGACGATAGTCCTTTATCCACCAAACCGTCATCGAGCAAAGTAAATGCAGGATTTGCTATTTGAGAATTGAGTTTATCTGCAAATAGGCTTCTGTTGCGCTGAATGGATTCTGCGTTAGCTAATCGTGCAAGGGTATGCATAAGGGAAAAAGTCGCTTGCGGCGCCAATACGAGAGTCGTCTCGAATGTCCCTGCTTTTTTCTGATTCAAATAATCGATTGCGCGTCGTGTAACCTTTTCAGCTAAGCCAGCTGGCTGACAGTCTTCTATGAATCTTGCACTGTCGTGGTCGGCGAAGCTGCCAATATTGTTATCGTCCCTGACGACACAGAAAAAGCCGATGTGGATACTCGTTGATTTTTTTGCAACGGATATTCCCGTTGAGCTCGCCAACACAGCAGACGAGACAGTCAATCCGACATCGCCACTGACGATTACGTCTTTATCCACAGATTGGGCAGCTTGGATATTATCGAGCATCCATTGAATAGCTTGCTCAGCTGTAACTGACAATATCTTTTCGTCAAAAGTCGCAGGTTCATATACAGGCTTTTCGGGCATAGGCAGCGAGACAAAATCGGGATCGGGAGTTGCAATCTTAGCAAGCTCGATCGCTTTTTCCACCAGCTCATCAATTCTATCGTCCTCGACATCGCTGGCAGAAACGTCGCCGAGTCCACCATCGATAAAGACGCGAATGGAAAGCGATTTACCCCACGAGACCTCAGCGGATTTTATCGAGCTCTTTTCCGCACCGATTGATATATCTCTGCCAAGCGAGATGACAGCGTCCGCAAATTGTGCACCTTTCCGCTTGGCGAGATCAATTATCTTCTGAGCCTGTGGTAGAAATTGCTCGGGCTTTTCTATCAAACTATATTTTGCTCGTTGTTCATCACTCATAGCTGACCTACTCCTCCTACAACCAATCGTTTAACTCTCAGATGCGGACCTCCGCAATCGGTAGGTACTCCCTGGCCACCTTTGCCGCACGTGCCGGGAAATATCATTTCAAAATCATTGCCTACCATATCTACGTTCATAAGAGCTTCGAGAATCAAACCCGAAACGCTCACATCGCGCAAAGGTTCGCCGAGTTTGCCGTTTTCTATCATCTGCGCCTCCGAAGCGTGGCAGAGGAATTGCCCACGTTCGGGATAGACATATCCTTCGTGTCCTTCGCGGAGATATATCCCACGATCGATTCCCTTTATCATCTCATCAAGCGTGGAATTTCCCGGTGCGAAAAAGGTATTGCTCATTCTGCAAAGCGGGATATTATGATAATCCTGTGCCCGACCGCAGCCATTGGATTTTGTGCCGAACTTACCCGCTGTTTCAAGACAGTGCAAAGGTTCTTCAAAGACACCGTCTTTAACGATAACACGCTGTCTCGTCCGCATTCCTTCGCTATCGAAAGGCTCGGTGCCGAACTTTCCGGGAATTGTTGCATCGTCTATAATCGTAACGAGCTCACTTGCGATTTTATCTCCTATCCTGCCCTGAAGGATAGATTGTCCCGACCAGATAGCATCAGCTTCCGCATTATGACCAAGTGCTTCGTGAGCAAGCAATCCGCTTATCGTCGGATGAAAGATTACAGGAAATTCACCCGCCGGCGCCTTTTTCGCACGAAGCTGACCGAGCACTTTCTTAGCAGCTTTTACCGATAACTGCTCAGGCTCAATATCCGTTAGTATTTCCGGACCGCCCTGATGACCTAATACCTGATAATTGCGCTGACGGACATTACCTTCGACAGCTGTCAGCTGACAAGACACACGAGCACGAATAACTTTGCTGTAAACTTTCGTGCCTTCGGTATTGACAACCCACTGCTGACGTTGACCATCACTATATGAAACCATCGAATTGACGATTTTGCCCTCTCCCGCTTTCAGGGCAGCTTCTTCGAGTGCAAGACATTTTTTCTGTTTATCCGAAAGACTTATCTGCTCAATTGCATATTTGCCTGCCAATTCGATATGGTCAGCGACTATCTCCGCTGGTGCGACCGCCGCAGGGTCGGAAACCACAGGAGCGGACTTTTTAGCAAGAGTTATCGCTTCATCCAGACAGTCCGCTACCATCCGCACATCAAAGCCATCGCAGCTTGCGAATCCCCAAGCACCATCGATAAGAACACGAACAGCTATTCCGTTGGCTTCGTTATAAAACATCTTCTCCGCTTTGCCGTCCTGCACCATAATCGACGAACTACAGCCAGCTAATGCCCGTGCATCCGCAAACTGCACACCCGATTTTTTTGCTTGCTCGGTTACCGTAAGCAGAATATCAAAAACGTCTTTAACACTATTATCCGTCATTATCCGACCTTCCTTCGTCCCGTATATCAAAGTTCGTACGTTCGGAATTAAGCTGTACCACAATCGTTCCCGCTATCAAATCTCCTACACGTTGACGCGTACGAGTAAGTATCATCACAAATAAAAGCGGAATAAACGAAAGCTCGATAATCTTTATAATATTGCGAATCAGCGATTGAATCCACGTCGGCGTCTCAGCAGGCTTATTTAGCTGCCTTACTTGCATCCGCAAAATATATTTTCCGACAGTCCAGCCGAATCTGCCCTCCATCGCTGTACAATATCCGATGTAAATAGCGGTAACAATCATCGTCATATAATACATCTGCGGGTCAGATTGCATTATATCGAGAGATTCCAAAAAGTCGCCCGATATTTGCATCGCCTTGAAATGGTCATACCAAAATAGCGAAGCAATAAATGAAATCGGGAAAAAATCTATGACAAAGGCAACCGCCCTCCGCCAATAGCTTGCGAAATCGACATTGCTTGGCAGTTCGGGAAGGGCGGACGATGGTGTACCACGCGTAAAGATAGCGAGCATAACCACCGCTATCATCAACACGGTAAACAACATCGACGGTTCCTGCTTGGGAATGGAATAGGCCATCGGATTGATAGTTTCGTCCTTAGCTAAGTATTTACCACTTAGCGACCATCGGGTAAGTTTTATCTGCTTCGCTTGCGAATCCACATATCCTATTACGATACGGTCTGCCTCAGCTGAGACTGTCAAATCGACGGGCACATTAAAACTTCCCTTATCCGTCTTTAAAGGCCCGAACATTTTCACGCTGCCTGTGTCTTTCAGTTGATATATATATACTTTTCTTATCGTTCCCGACGAGTCGATAGCAACCAATATTCGTTTGCCGGCTGAGAATAACGGATATATACGTTCAATGGTTTTCGAGACACTATAATCAGCCCCCTTAATCCACTTGTTTTTTACAAGCTGCCAACTCGCAACTATGCCTGGCGAAACTATCGTATATATTTCAAGCTTACCATTTACGATTACCATCTTCGGATAAAATTCATCCGTCAATTCTTTCGGCAGGTCAGCTACTCTGCTCCACCTACCGTCGGCATATTCGTATATTCGCCACGGACTTCGTTTATTCTTTCCATCGGGCGCCGTAGTCGCAATTGGTTTGCTCTCAACTTTGGTCAATGCGAATAAAGTCTGCGAATTTTTATCTACTACCAGATAATTCGGAATTTCGTCTCCGGAAAGCCGTGGTAGTTGAATGTCTGTTCTGCCGAAGCGAAAAATCAGACCGTCAGCAAAAGCGACATAAATATCTTCATATATACTGTCAGCAGCTTTAGCTTGACCTACTATTTTGCGCCAACGAAAATTTTTCTCCGTCGCCCCGCGATAGCCAAGCTGAACTATCGATTTATTATCACTATGACTTTGGACAAGCAGATACGCCCCCATTGGCGTCGGGCAATACCAAAGCTGACTGGTAAGCTCTAACGATTGATTGCCTGCGAAACTACAGGGAACAACCGCCAGCCACACCAGTGCAATTAACGAAACACGAACAGACATATTTTTGACCGTTTCAGAATTACCAATCAAGTTGCAAAATCGCTCCCTTACTTGCGGGCCCCGCCATTTTTGCATATCTCGCAAGATAGCCCGTCTTTACCTTTGGCTCTTCGGGAACAAAACTTTTGCGTCTCTCTACCAACTCTTCATCCGAAAGCTCGACATTAAGCTTGCGATTCGGAATATCGATGGAAATAATATCCCCGTCTTTAAGCAGTCCGATAGGCCCGCCCTTGGCGGCTTCGGGACTTATATGTCCGATACACGCACCGCGCGTTCCACCGCTAAATCTGCCATCGGTTATCAGCGCAACCTTATCGCCAAGCCCTTGCCCCATTATATAGCTTGTAGGCGAGAGCATCTCTTGCATACCAGGCCCACCGCAAGGACCTTCATAGCGAATAACAACTACATTCCCTTCTCTGACCTTACCGGATAGGATACCCTCGCAAGCCTCTTCCTGCGAATTAAAAATAACAGCTGACCCTTTGAATACGAGCATATTCTTATTGACGCCCGCTGTCTTTACCACTCCACCATCCGGTGCAAGATTGCCACGCAAAATAAACAATCCGCCCTGTTGGCTATACGCACTTTCAATCGGACGAATGACTTCTTTGTCTTTGATGTCAGCCGATGATACATTTTCCGCAACAGTCTTGCCTGTTACCGTAGCACAAGCTCCGTCTATCAATCCGTCCACTTTAATAAGCTCTTTGATGATTGCGGAAATTCCGCCCGCTCTATCGACATCTTCGATGTGATATTGGCTTGACGGTGAGACCTTACAAATATTAGGCGTCTTTACCGAAATATCGTTTATCTTATCGAGGTCAAAATCAACGTCTGCTTCATTTGCGACAGCGAGCGTATGGAGAATCGTATTTGTCGAACCGCCCATCGCCATATCGACTGCAAACGCATTCGATATGCTGCGTGTGTTGATAATATCACGAGGTTTTATATCTTCTTTGACAAGTTCGACAATGCGCTTGCCTGCTGTTTTGAATAGCTTAACACGTTCGGGGTTAAGCTCATCGACCGAGCCCGCCAATATCGTTCCGTTACCGGGCAGTGCGATACCGAGAGCTTCGCATAGGCAGTTCATACTATTAGCGGTAAACATTCCGCTACACGACCCGCAAGTCGGACAGGCATTGTCTTCGATTTCTTTTAGCTTGCCATCGTCAATTTCGCCTACCTTATATTTTCCTATACCCTCGAAAACGCTTATCAAATCGACCACCGTACCGTCGGGCAGTTTTCCCGCTTTCATAGGTCCGCCCGATACGAAAATCGTCGGAATATTGCATCTGACAGCTGCCATCAGCATTCCGGGGATAATCTTATCGCAATTCGGGATACAGACCATCCCGTCAAAGCAGTGAGCTTTAAGCATCGACTCGACGCAGTCAGCGATAAGTTCTCGCGAAGCCAAGCTATACCTCATTCCGCCATGCCCCATCGCAACGCCATCGCATATCGCGATAGTGTTGAATTCGACAGGTACTCCGCCAGCATCGCGAATTGCTTGTTTGACAATTTCCGCGACTTTGTTCAAATGCACATGTCCTGGCACTACTTCGCAAAAGCTATTTGCCACCGCGATAAATGGCTTATCGAAGTCAGCGTCTTTAAGTCCGCAGGCTTTGAGTAAACTTCTGTGAGGTGCACGTTCAAATCCTTTTTTTACCGTATCCGAAAGCATCATAATATCTCCATAAAACAAAGTTAATTTATACTACCTGACCATTACTTGCATAATCCACTAATAAAGAATCTTTATTCTCAAATTCATTCGGTGTCATCGCAACAGCTTCTATCGGCTCAAATATTTCATAAATAGCTTCCGACAGAATATCTATTCTTTCCCAATAATCTTTGCCCTCAAAGTCTTGTGATATTACCAATAAATCGATATCACTATCTTCCCTATAATCTCCTCGTGCAAATGAACCATAAAGTATAACTTTTTCCACACGCACACCCAGAGATTCAAGCTCTTTTTTGAATCTGGAAATAATATTTAAAACATCCCTTTTATCCATCTTAGCGTTTCCTCTGTCTGAGAAACTATACGTTTAGTGATTTCCTCTGTATAATTTCTACTCAACACATCCATATCTTCAGGGTATCGTGTAGCAATATTGGCTTCATTTAGTCTTGCAATAAACTTTCCCATATTTTTCTCTGGGTTTACGTCTAATTTGTTTAATAAATACAAAAGATTATGGGTTTTCGGCGGTGTTTCTTTCAATTTATATTGGTAAAGTCCTTTGAGAGCCTTTTCAATCGATAAATGTGCCATAAATACAGCATAAAAGTATCTTCCACCACTCAACATATACTTAGCAGTATCAAAATCATAATCTGCTTGTTTTAACCATTCTGAAACCTTTTTATCCATAATCTTTTATCTATCACATCAGATATACAAGAATTATATCTACTACAAATTCGCAATCTCTTCCCTCTTCACCGTCTACTGCCTACTACCCACCGCCTACGTTTCTCTCTCTTCTCTCCTCTCTTTTCGCTCTTTTTTCTTCTCAATCAACAATCCACAATCACCACTCAACAATTCTTCCCCTACCTCATTACCCATTCGATATCCGGTTGGCCTGTTCGTTTCGGAGCTGTTCGCGTTCTATTAGCAGGGTCGGTAGGCAACGAGTAATGAATCACCATTGTTTTTCTTAATACGAAGTAAGGCGGAACTTTGTTCGGGTCGGACTTACCTTTTATGTAAAGCGGATTAGGGACAGCTGTTATTTCTCCCGACAGTCCACCAATATATACATCAAACCTACTCGCCTTCGGGTCAAAGTCAGGCCAAATCGCAACCGAATCGCGGGCATTATCCTTGCCCTGCAAAATTTTGCCTATAATCTTGCTCGGATGCTCAAGCCACGGATAAGTAGCAGTATATTTCGACTTAATCGCTTTGA
Organism: Phycisphaerae bacterium; assembly: GCA_015486815.1. GTDB lineage: Bacteria > Planctomycetota > Phycisphaerae > JAAYCJ01 > JAAYCJ01 > S014-18. The sequence continues at coordinate 9,956 of WFQY01000489.1, forward strand.
ATACTTCCGGTGCTACGTTTATCTGTGCCGGCAGCACCTGCATCGTATCGGTTACAAGCTCAAACTCCGGATGAAATACAACGTCCTTACCTGTATTGTTCGTAATGGTATAAATCATATACCAATATGTCTTTTCGCCTACGCCCGGAATGTTTACCCTTATCCGTTTGATATCCTGAAATTTAATGTCAAGCTGCCAAGCTACCGGTACGGGCGATGGTTTGGGAACAGCAAAAGAGACCGCCGAAATACACATCACAATCAGCAAACCCGCGAATACATAATTAGATTTACGCATATCCATATCTCCAAAACAATTACAGCATAATATGCTAATTCTACACGATAGATTATCTCAGTCAAATAAAATCAAACACCAGCGTCTTTCATTTGCGGTTTCCGCCAGATTTGAGCTGCCAGCTTAACCAAGGGCTCAGACGGCGAACCGAAATTCGTTCTGCTGCGATTGTCGATCACAAACAAACCACCCTGCTTTAACGACTCATAGAGATTTTTGAAAATAACTTTGGGCTCAGCCGCCCTTACCAAGACGCATAAACACACAATTACATCAACTTGCACATCAAGCGGTGATTGTGCAAAATTATGCACCCTCGCATCAACCTGCGGATACTGCTTTGCAATAGCTTTTACCACACGCGGATTGATGTCCGCAACTACAAGTTTAGCTTGGCTCGGCAGTACGTCCATAAGCTCGCCCGGCTCGAATGAATGCAACCCGACAAAAGGAATATGCCTTAGCAGACTATCGATATTTCTTAATCCCGCTCGCAGACGATTAGCAATAAAAGAAAGATTTTCGCCCTCACCCTCTGCCAACAAATTCTTAAGCAATGCGGAACTCGCACCCGGACCGACTTCGAGTACCGTCGGACTCTTCATTCCGAATTTATCAACATATTCAGCTAACTGCTGAAACGTCTGCTTGTGTCTGGCAGGCCAAGTTGTCGTACTTAGCTTCGACATCGTTTACTTCCTTTGTGCCTTATGCTTTCGTAAAATCTCCAGCAAATTATTAAAATCCTCAGGCAGCGGTGCTTCTATCTCCATCGGCTTACCCGTAATCGGATGTCGAAACTCTATCCTGTGTGCGTGCAGAGCAAAACGATTTATTATAGGCGTTTTGTCATCACTGCCAAACAGCTCGCCAACAGTAATCTTCCTCGCACCATACATCGTATCGCCGACAATCGGATGTTTGATATACGACATATGCACACGCAGCTGATGCGTTCTTCCGGTCTCAGGCTGCAGCTTTACAAATGTAAAATTCTTAAGCCTTTCGATAACACGATATACCGTAACAGCTGGCCTGCCTATAATATCCCGTACGCTATACTTCGAGCGTATCTGCGGATGCACACCAATCGGAGCATCGATTCGGTCGGAATCAAGCTCGATTATCCCTTCGACGATAGCTAAATATTCCTTGTGAATCCTACGCCTCTCAAATTGCAATGCCAATCGCCAATGAGCTTCGTCATCTTTAGCGAAGATAATAACTCCCGTCGTATCCTTATCAAGCCGATGTACCACCCCCGGCCTGACGGGATCGTCTCCAAGCGAGAGATTCTGACAATAATACGCTAGCGCATTGACCATTGTCCCCGACTGATAACCCCTCGCGGGGTGTACCACCATATTCGCAGGTTTGTTGACGATGACGAGATACCTATCTTCATACAGAATATCAAGCGGAATCGGCTCGGGTATGATTTCCTTGTCCCGCTGAGGCGGAAGAAGCAGGTCTATCGTATCGCCAGGCAGAATTTCATAGCTTGGCTTTACGATTTTACCGTTGACCGTAATAGTGCCTTCTTTAATGAGTTTCTGTATGGCTGACCGCGAAAATCGCGAAAACCGCCCCTGCAAATATTTATCTATTCGCCCCTTTGCCCTTATCCGCTTGATGACAATCTGCGCACGGAGAGGTTCACCGTCTTCGGTGAGGGTCTGCTCGTCTTCTATCTTAATCAAATCCGAATTATTGTTTGCAATCTCAGCCATTATTCAGTAGTTCAATCCGCATCAGCGGATTTGTCTTTTTTCGCCAATCGATTTTTGTATTTAAGCTCCGGTGCCTTAAGCGAAACGGTGCAATCCGCCGGCACCGAAGACGTCAGAAAAACGTTACCACCAACCACGCTGTTCTTACCTATTACCGTATCGCCACCTAATATCGTCGCATTCGCATAGATAGTAACATTATCTTCTATCGTCGGATGCCTTTTATGTCCGCGGATAATTCTGCCACGCTCATCCTTCGGAAAACTCAAAGCACCGAGCGTTACACCCTGATAAATCTTAACATTGTCGCCAATCTCGGTAGTCTCGCCGATTACCACA
>WFQY01000490.1 GCA_015486815.1 Phycisphaerae bacterium
ATATAGAAGACATTATTGATTCGGGTAACGCTATTTTCGACTTTGTCAAGGGAATGTCGATAGAAGATTTTATGAATGATAGAAAAACACAATCCGCTACTATTAGAGAATTCGAGATAATAGGAGAAGCTGTCGGCAAATTACCTGACAAGATCAAAAATAAATATTCTCATATCGAATGGAGAGATATAAAAGATTTCAGGAATATTCTTGTTCATGAATATTTCGGAGTAGATCTCGAATTTGTTTGGAACGCTATACAAAACGATTTGCCTGTCTTGATTGAATGCGTCAAACAAATTGCCAATGAGTTAGAATAAAGGAAAGTTTAATGACTTCGCGTGAAAGATTGCTTGCTGTCCTTGACGGGCGGATTCCCGATCGGGTGCCAATAAGCTGTTATGAGCTTGTCGGCTGGGATATGAATGATTGGTATAATCAGCGCGAATCATACAAGCCTCTTATGGATATTGTACGAGAGAAGATCGATTGTGTATATATGGCTCATCTGCCGACGCCTGTGTTCGGCAATGCAGCTGACGATGTCAAAGACGGCGGAACAGTACTGCAATCCGATAGAATCGAAATCGAAACTTGGCGGGAAGGAAACTCGATTTACAGAAAAGTTATTTGGCATAGCCCAAAAGGCGATTTGACTTCTCTGCATCGGACGGATGACAACATCTATACGACGTGGACGCTTGAGCATTTGCTAAAAGAAATAGATGATATAGACAAATATCTGTCGATGGATGGGCAGCAGATAGATGAGCCTGATATGACGGAATTCGCTGAAACTCAGCGTCAGCTTGGCGAGAAGGGAATAATGCTGCCGTCATTGTCCGACCCTATCTGCGAAGCAGCGGAGCTATTCGAGATGAGCCAATTTCTCGTTTACGCACTTACCGATACGGACAAAATCAAATATCTTATGGACGCTATTCACGAAAGGCAGATGAGCTATCTCAAGTCGATACTCGATGCGGGAGTCAAAGCGGAAGTAAATTGGTCGGAAGTGCTGTTTCGGATATGTGGGCCTGAATATGCGACTCCACCATATTTATCGCCCGAATACTTCGCGATGTTTGTTACGTCTTACGTTAAGAAAATGTCCGATTTGATTCACGATTACGGTGCGATGATGAGGCTTCACTCGCACGGAAAGATAGCGAAGGTGCTTGATGAGATAATGAAGACCGAACCCGATGCACTCGACCCTATTGAGCCGCCGCCCGATGGTGATATTACGCTTGGCGAGGTAAAGAAAATCGTTGGCGATAAAATAACATTATTCGGCAATATCGAATTGCGACTTTTGGAGCATGGCAGTATCGAAGAAGTCCGTCAGTTTGTAATTGATGCGATGGAGCAAGCGAAACCAGGCGGGCGGTTTGTGATTATGCCGACAGCTGCCCCTATCAACGACCCGATTTCCGCAAAGACTTTGGAAAACTATAAGGTATTTATCGAAACCGCACTGGAATACGGAAAATATTAGGAAAGGAAAAAATCCGATGGCTACAACCCCCGTAGAAAGAGTTTTACGGGCATTAAAAGGTGAGTTCGTCGATAAAGTTCCGTTTACTGTTTACGAAAATAAGCTGCCTCAATGCGAGACGGAGCGTCAGCTTCGCAATATGGGGCTGTGCATAATCAACCGGCGGGTAAACGTCCTTAAAGTCCATCAGCCCGACATTAAAACTACGATTACCCATTATACCGAAGGCGGGAAAAAATATATTCGTACGGATATTGAAACACCCGTAGGAAATTTGCGATCGATTGTAGAAGACCAAGGCTGGACAAAATGGACGCATAAGCATCTGTTTACCAAACCCGAGGATTATAAGCCTTTGGTCTTTATGATGAAAAACGAGCGATACGAGCCGAATTATGATGCGTTCGCCAAAGCACAGGAGTTAGCAGGCGGTGATATTCTGTATCGTGGCGGTATAGGCTCGGAACCGCTTCAGGTATTGGTAAGCAATTTTATGGGGACGGAGACATTTTGCTTCGAATGGATGGAACGCAGAGACGAAGTAATGAAATTATACGATGCGTTAGTTTCCGCTGCTCGCAGGAGATACGAACTTATAGCGAAATCGCCTGCGTTATTTTTCAATTATGGCGGGAATGTAACAGTTGAGGTGATAGGCCCTAACCCGCATTTCTCACAAGGTTTGCTTTTGAGTGGATTTTTGGGCACAAACAAGCAGTAAATGGTTTATTG
>WFQY01000491.1 GCA_015486815.1 Phycisphaerae bacterium
AAGGGGAAAAATTTTACGTGAGCGATTTGGCCTCTTTTTCCCATACGAATAGCAGCATGGTCGGCACTTCCACCACGTGAGCCTACGAACCATTCACCTTCGCCACAAAGGTCAACAAGTTCGCTCGGATTTACATCGAGACCATTAAATCTGACGGCAATTTCCGCTGACGCTACAACGAGCGATGAGCTGCTCGATAATCCCGCTGCCATCGGTATATCACCTGCGACAGCTGCATCGAAACCCATAATCCTTACGTGCTGAAATTTCTGCTGGAGGCGAAGCATCGATGCTTTGATATAATTGCTCCAATCGCCCCTGCTCTGAGCCAATATTCGCCTGACATATTCGCTATTGACAAAACTGACCCAGTCCTGCCATTCCATCTGACCGAGCAACTGACCGATTGAAAATTGTTTATCGGGAAAACGACGAGGTTCAATATTCGTCAAACGAACGGAATCATCGCTACGCGGAGAAGCAACGAAAATCGCATCACGATCTATAGCCATCACATTCACCGCTCCGCCACGATGGTCAATATGCCTACCCATAAGATTGATACGTCCGGGGGCGCGAACGATGATAACTTTACGCTCCGAGCCGTATCTGCGAATGAAACATTTTAACGTGCGAATGAATAATTTTCTGCGATTTTCGTGAAGCGATTTGTCACTACCATATATTTCGGTAAATAACCGCTTTAGCCTAACCGGACACAATTCGAACAACTCAAGCCATCTGCCAGCGGGCAGGAAAATATTCTTTTCCAACTCCGTTACCGTTGATATTGATAATTGTTTGTCAGAGGCTTGTTTTAATTTTTTGTATAACTTTTTCCGTCTCAGCGTATCCTCGATACGCACGAGCTCATCGGGTGAATTATATGCCATCACCTCAGCGGGGTCGGCTATCTTATATTGGCAGAGTTTCCAGCCACTCGTAGCGGAAAGGGTAATTACATCCGTCAGATAATATTCTCCCTGTGCATTATCGTTGTCGATAGCACCTAACATCTGATGCCAAAACTCATCGTTAGCATAAAATAGCGAAAGGTTTACCGTAGGAGAATTAGCTTCAATCTCATCAGCGGAAAATTTTCTGTCTGCGAGGTTAATTACCCCTGCATCATCGGAAAGTAGTTCAAGAAGCTTTTGCGTTTTGAGCTTACCTGTCCGCTGAAATCTCTCTGCGATTTTTCCGAGCGCCTTAATCAGTTTATCGGTATTCGGGATATACTTTTTGCCGATTTTTATGACCTGCTCAAATGTAATTTCTTCACTTTTGGTTTTCTTTATCAGATTATGCAAATCAGTAAGGATTTTCGCACGCTGAATATCGCGAACTTCCACATTACCGAGTATCTTCTTAGTCTGGCGGTCAATTACCACCCTGCCCGACGACGGATTTTGCTTTTTAGAACCCGTAACGAATACCATATCAGCACGCTTGCGGACAAACCGCTCTGCGATTGCAATTATCACATTTTCTTCGATAACCTTATCGCCGGGCATAATGAGTATCGGACCTGCAAAGCCAAGATTTCGTAGTGCGTTGACCCCGATTTGTGCTGCGTGGCCTGTTCCGAGCTGATTGGATTGATAGACAAAAATCGTTTCCAGAAACTCCCTGCCGACGGTCTCAATCACATCCGAAGCTAATGCTCCGACGACAACTACAATTCGCTTTAAACCCAGCCGATGCAACATTGAGATTGTACGATTGACAGCGGGCGTGCCTTCTATCGGAAAGCAAACCTTATGGCGGGTAGCTGAGCCCATTCTGGTACCTCTACCGCCACATAGAATAACAGCTGACGATTGAGACAATAATTTTGCGCCCTGTGTTTCATCCATAAATTTCACTCAACTGATTCAAATTGACCGATTTTAAATGCTATTTTTACGTAACTCTTTGTTTACCAATAATTACACACAAACTGTCATTCCCGCGAAAGTCGAAGATGCCGTTGGTGCGGGAATCCATACTCTCACCGACCAAGTGGATTCCGCATCTCCGCTTCGCTTCGTGCGGAATGACGCGGTAGGAACAAATAACTTACGTCAAATCGGTCAGTTTGAGTAACTGATAATCAAATAAAGTTCGGACAATTACTCTTCTTCCATCATCTGATCGTAGAATCCGACAAAATCATTCGGATTATCTCCCGCTCGCATCTTAATGGCGACCCTCGGATGCACATTAAGCTGGCCTGTGATCATATACGGAATTGAATATCCCCAATCCATCTTTTTGCGTAGAGGCTGCATTACATTCTGAACGCATTCGAGGACAGGGCGAAGTTTGAATTTGGGATTATGAAGGAAACCGATAAGCAGCTCGAGCGGACAATTTCCCGCTCCCCTGCCTATTCCCGCTATTGTCGCATCGAGACGATTTGCTCCGACGATAAGTGCTTCTATCGTGTTAGCATAAGCAAGCTGTTGATTATTGTGAGCATGAATACCGACTTCCTTACCCGTACCCTCGAGAGCAGCTAAATATTTCAACACCAAATCTTTAATCTGCTCGGAATACAGCGCACCGAAACTGTCAACCACATAAAGAGTGGATATTTCCGATTTGGCTATCTCTTCCAGAGCTTGATTAAGTTCACGCTCTTGTACGATGGAAATTGCCATCAGATTGAGCGTTACCTCATAACCTTTATCGTGAGCGTCTTTTACCATATCGAGTGCAGTCGGTATCTGATGAATATAGGTGGCAACACGAATGCAATCGATGACGCTCTGTTCCTTCGGTAGAATATCAGTATGATAATCGCATCTTTCAGCGTCAGCCATCACGCTGATTTTTATCGGGTTCGGATTATCATCTACAATTCGCCTTAAATCTTCTTCATCGCAATGTTTCCACGGGCCATATTCGGAAGTCGGGAATAACTTTTTGGAATTTTTATAGCCAAGCTCGATATAATCCACACCCGCAGCTACGCAAGTATTATATACCGCACGAACAAAATCATCATCGAAATGATGATTATTGATAAGTCCGCCATCTCTTACGGTGCAATCGTGAATTTTAATCTCAGGTCTATAAGACACCCAACTTCCTTTCGCTTTTTCTTCCTTATAATGTTTCATACTCTAAACTCCAATTGTAGCAATAATAAAATTATCAAAGTATTTATAATAAACAATATAAGGTTTATTGGCAAGAGGTATCATTTAATTGTTTGTTATGTTAAGTCGATATGGTTATAATATCGGTGTTTCGGAGATATAACGATAAGCCATTTGGAAATTGGAGATATGGTGATGGAAAATCAACGAATGCTCGAAGTTATCGTTACCGATGGCGAGGTTAGGCTGGTAAAATTTGTTCCGTCCAGAATTTTGGACGAGATACAGATAAATACAATCGGACAACAGGTTATATCGCTTATCGATGAAGGCGTAACCAAAATTGTGTTTGATTTTTCCAATGTCGACCATCTTTCGAGTTCGGCACTCGGTATGCTCATCACCATTAAGAAGCGGCTTGATAATGTCGGTGGAACAATGAAACTCTGCAACATTCAGCCACAGATTTTTCAGGTATTCAAAATCACCAGACTCGATAAGCTATTCGAAATTTACGATACAGCTACGGAGGCTCTGACCGGTTTTAACCAATAAGCTTCTAAGAATATGCAGGAAACATCTTCACATAAAAATATTCATAGCGTCATTATCAAGAATGATATGCAATTAGCCCGCTCGAAAGTGGTGGAACCGGTCATTGCAAAACTATCCGCCCAAGGATATTGCAAACAGGATCAATTTGCTATCAGGTTGGGGCTCGAAGAAGCTCTGAGTAATGCTTATAAACACGGAAACAAATGCGATCCGAAAAAGACGATTTCGGTTAAATGGCTGATCGACAAAGACAAGACGATCATCTGGGTCAAAGACTGTGGAAATGGTTTCGACCCGCAGGCTGTTCCCGATCCGAGAGAAAACGGTAATATAGAAAAACCTTCGGGAAGAGGATTGCTTTTGATACGAGCGTATATGAGCGAAGTAAGTTTTAACGAGCAAGGCAACGAGGTAAAGATGGTGAAAAAACGAGGCGAAAAATCCGAAAGCTAACAGCTAACTATCAACTACTATGCTCCTTCTGTTACCCATAAAAACCGATTGTCCTCCGCATCGAAGACCAATGGTAAACTATAGTATCATTGGCTTGAATGTAATTATTTTTGTAACTATCAACTATTTTCTGTCCAAAGACACCGCTCAAAAAGTTCTTGATATGTTTATGCTAAACTGTGCCGCTCCGAAACTCTATCAATTCGTCAGCTATGCCTTTCTGCACGCTGACTGGGGACATCTGCTCGGGAATATGCTGTTTTTGTATATTTTTGGCAATAGTATTAACGATAAGCTCGGACATATCGAATATCTTCTTTTTTATCTTGCAGGTGCGATAGTTTCCGGTGCGGGATATGCAATGGTAAGCTCTGCCCATTTGCTCGGAGCATCGGGTGCAATATCAGCTGTAACCGCTGCTTTTCTTATACTATTTCCGCGAAGCAATATTATCGTACTGATATGGATTTTTTACTTTATTACGACGATGGAATTTTCGAGCCTATTTATGATAGCTATCAAAATGATTCTCTGGGACAATATTATTACTCCTGCAATATCGCGAACACCAAGCAGAGTCGCACATATGGCACACTTGATAGGATATGGCTTTGGTTCTGTGATACCGTTATTCCTGCTCGCTGTTCGGGCACTTGACAGAGACCAGTTTGACATATTAGCTTTATGGTCGCGAGCGGTTAGGCGAATACGATATAAACAGTCAGTCAAATATCAGCCAAGCTACGGAAAACCCATCGAAGCAAAGATACAAGATGTTCAGCAGGAGCTTTCACCGGAATCGAAAGACCAAGCGAAACTAAAATCGGAGATTTCGCAGGCATTATCGAGATATGATATGCCGTCAGCTCTCGAAAAATATCGTGAATTGTTGAAAGTCAATCCGGATGCAATTTTACATCGTAAGGTTCAGCTTGATATTGCGAATCAGCTTATGACTGAAAAAGACTATGAGCAAGCAGCTCGAGCTTATGAAAAATATCTCAAACATTATCCCACCGCTGAGCAAATCGAACAAGTTCAGCTGCTGTTAGGACTAATATATGCCCGATATATCCCGAATCCGGAAAGGGCAAAACAATTATTGTCATCTGCTATGGAAAAGCTCACCGACTCGAATCAAAAGACATTGTGTCAGGAAACATTGAAACAAATTCAGCTACCGGATGTGCAATGAAATATGATCCCGATATCCACAATCGACATTCTATCAGATTAGAAGGATATGATTACGCACAATCTGGCTCATATTTTGTTACTATATGCACTCAAAATCATAAATGTCTGTTCGGCACGATAAATAATGAACAAATGATACTGAATATCGGTGGCTATATGATCAAAAGCTGGTGGTATGAGATACAAAACAAATTTTCCAACATTGAATTACGGGAATTCGTTATTATGCCCAACCACTTGCATGGAATAATCACAATAAATGAGACTGTAGGGGCAGACCTATGTGTCTGCCCTAATAAATCGGGCGAACACGTAGGTTCGCCCCTACATAGGATGATACAATGGTTTAAGACAATGACAACGAATCAATATATAAGGCTGGTAAAACAAAACATTCTACCACCATTTGATAAACGACTATGGCAGAGAAATTACTATGAACATATTATCCGAAATGAACCTTCCTATCTGGAAATTGCAAGATATATCGTCGAGAACCCATTAAACTGGGAAACAGATGAATACTACAAATAAACCTATCCACCAGTAGAGGCAGACCTATGTGTCTGCCCTCGTAAATTGGGCGAACACATAGGTTCGCCCCTACTTTCATGCAATTTTTCATACAATTCTATATACTGTGATGTGATGTTTCGCCAATCGTAAAGTTTTGCTTTATTTTTTGCATTCTCTTGAATCTCCGAGCAATCGGAATTCCACATTTCAACAATCGCATCAGCAAGCGCCTGCGAATTTTCAGGCGGAACTAACTTTCCTGTCTTTCCGTCTTCTATCGTATCAACAAGTCCACCAACCGCAGAGGCAATAATAGGCCTACCACAGGACAATGCTTCAAGAGCGACAAGAGAAAAAGATTCGGAACGTGAAGGAATTACAACAAAACGGGCATTTTGCAATAAATACCGCTTGAATCGCCCCGTTACCTCACCAACCCAAACAACCATATCTTGCATATCATTGTCGATAACAAATTGTTCAAGTTCATCTCTCATTTGCCCCTTACCAGCGACTATAAGTTTCATTTCACCACCCCCCTGCCGATAAATCACATTAACAGCTTGTAGTAATATGTCAATGCCTTTGATATGTTTTAAGCTACCTATGTATAAAATAAAATTCTGTCCCGCATCGATAGGCCAATCCGGCTGATACTCAACGGGTTTGGTAAGTTTTTCGATATCAATACCGTTAGGGATACAAGTAACTTTTTTTGAATCAGCTATGGAATGTAAAATTTCCTTCATCTGCGAGCTTATTGCGGTAAGATGGTCAGCGTTTTTTAGTGAATTTGTTATCCGTTGCCAGATTATTCTCTTTCTGCGATATCTGCTTGTCGGTCGTATATCGCTGCCATGCGCTGTGATTATTACGGGTATATTATCTTTCCTGCCGAACTTTACACCAACATAGCCAACCGGATAAACCAAATGGCAGTGTATTATATCGAACCGATATTTTTTGTGCGCCTCGGCAAGTGCTTTCCAAATACTGTGCATGCCCAAAGAAAGCGTAAACGACCACGGACGTTTATATCGAATAACGGGATATGCAAATGCACTATCGTTCGCGACACCTTTACCCCTTCTCGGCCATTGAGTAACGACAGCTACATTATGACCCGCTTGTGTCAGATGTTCAGCAAGCGAAGCAACCACTATTTCCGCTCCACCTATCTTGGGCAGAAATGTGGGCGACAACAAACATATATTCATACACTACTCCCTGATATATATTCAAATATTGTAATGAATTAATG
>WFQY01000492.1 GCA_015486815.1 Phycisphaerae bacterium
CCTTCAAAAATGCAGATGCGCTGCGGGCGGCAATAAAATCAATCGGCATCTCGAAGCTGATGATTGAAACCGATTGTCCGTATATGAGCCCCGAGCCTGTTCGCAAAAACCGCATCAATGAGCCTGCAAATGTAAAATATATTGCAAAACTCTTATCCGATCTTCTCAATTTGCCGATGGAAAATGTAGCGGAAATACTGCATAATAATACGTTACGTCTGTTTTCAAATTTACGGAAAGGAATTTGACTTATGAGTATATTTCTTGTTACAGGTGGAGCTGGCTTTATCGGCTCGCATCTTACCGAGGGACTGGTCAATCGTGGGCATAAGGTAAGAGTCATCGACAATTTTGCCACTGGCAAACGGAAAAATATTGCACATCTGCTCGATAAGATTGAATTGATAGAAGGCGATATTCGTAATCCGCAAGATTGCCAAAGGGCGGTCGATGGTGTTTCGGTGGTGCTACATCAGGCAGCTGTCCCGAGTGTACCAAAATCGGTAAAAGACCCTGTAACTTCGCATCAGGCGAATGTCGATGGTACATTCAATATAATGATGGCAGCTAAGGATGCTGGTGTTAAACGATTTGTTTATGCCGCCAGCAGTTCCGCTTACGGTGATACGGAAATTTCTCCCAAGCACGAAAAAATCCTGCCGGGTCCAAAAAGCCCATACGCGGTAAACAAGCTCGTTGGTGAATATTATGGCAGGGCGTTTTACGAATGTTTCGGACTGCAGACAATTTCGTTGAGATATTTCAATGTGTTCGGTCCGAGACAGGATCCCGCGAGTCAATACGCAGCTGCTATTCCGGCATTTGTAACAGCTATTCTCGAAGACCGTCAGCCGACGGTTTATGGCGACGGTGAGCAATCGCGAGACTTTACCTATATCGAAAATGTCATAGAAGCTAATCTGTTGGCAGCTGGTGCTCCGGAAACTCACGGCGAGGTCGTAAATATAGCTTGCGGACTATCAATAACAATCAATGCAATTATCAAGCAGGTAAATGAATTGCTCGGTAAAAATATTACGCCTATTTACACCGACCCTCGCCCCGGTGATGTACGCGACTCGTTAGCTGATGTTTCACTTGCGGAAGAAATCATCGGATATAAACCCGTGGTATATTTCGACGAAGGTCTAAAACGAGCTATCGATTGGTATGTCGAAAACAAAGAATTCTGGAAGAAAGATTAAAATATGACCAACAAGACGAGAATGAACAGGGCGACAATAATTATTGCATCGCTGGTAGCTGTTTTAGCGGGCTGCCAATCGCAAAGGTCTGAAACTTTTGTACATTATCAGACCAAACCTTGGCCTTTGAAGAGGCATAAAGGGGTAATACTCGAATCGGAACACTATAAAATCTATACAACCACAACCGATCCGATTTTCCACAAAGCGATGATGACTTTGGCGGAGACTCAATACCGACGATTTGCAAGCACATTAAAAATCAGACCCAAAGAAAAAATGAAGGTCTATGTGTTTGCAAATACCACACAATGGATTGCATTTACAAGAGCTAATCTTGGCAGCTGGGCGAAGGATATGATAAGAATACGCAGCGGAGGATATACGAGTGGACGGTTAGCTGCTTTTTATTATCTCGGACGATATCCGACCTTGACGGTATTAGCACACGAATTGTTTCATCTGTATCTGAATTGTGCCGGCGGAAATAATATTCCCGTTTGGCTTAACGAGGGATTAGCTTGCTGGTTTGAGTCGAACGAATGGGATGGTGATAAGCTTATCTGCACGCCCGGCAAAAATCTGTTTCGTCAACAGCAGCTCCGTGGTGCTATCAATTCGGGAACTCTGTTTCCACTGAAAAAGTTATTGACTACTGTCCCGAGAAAAGAGCTAAAGAAATCTTATGCGAGGATGCTTACATATTACGCACAGGTATGGGCATTGATGAAATTCCTATTCGATCCCGCCAGCGGACAATGGCACAAAAATTTCGAACAGCTTATTGCTGATATAGGGTCGAAAAATATCAGATTAAGGACATCGGGATATCTTACGACAAAACAGGCTTCCGAACATATTCCTTTCGCTGAAGCTGTCTTCCGTGCGTATATCGAAGATGATTTGAACCAATTCGATGCGTCCTTCCGAGACTATATCGAAAAGACAATTAAGTAATCTCTCAGTGTGTCAGTAAATATTTTTGCGAACTAAAAAATATTACTATTTTCTAAATTTTTCTACACATTTTACGTAAAACGTGTAAAATAAAAGTATGCATGCCCCTGTCATTAAGGGATATGCAAATGCCAATTTCGCACATCCCTACATTACAGCAAAAGGAGTATGTCGATGTTTGCAAATTCTCTTTTCAAATATGGGTTGTACCTCTCATTATGTCTTGTCTTTGTTCCTCAGATAACAGCTGTGCAAGTGGGATTTGTGTCTCAAATTCCTATTTGGTTTGAGCCTAACACAGGACATTATGCCAACGATGTCAGATTTGTCTCTCACGGGAAAAATTATCTGTTACTGCTTAAGGATAACTCTGCGGAGCTTACGCTATCGGGTGGTAAGGCAATTAAGATGCAACTTATGGATGCAAATAGCAAGCCTACGACCGTCGGCATAGATAAACTCGAAACCAAGGTACATTACTTTTGCGGAAATAATCCTGCGAACTGGCGAAAAAATATACCTACATTTTCACGCGTACGATATGAGAATATATATTCCGGTATCGATTTGATTTATTATATGACCAGCCGAAAGCTGGAATACGATTTTATTCTCGCTCCGAATGCCAATCCGTCATCAATTGCTTTTCGGTTTGCAGGCTATCAGCGGATAGAGCTTGACGTCAAAGGAAATCTGATTTTACATACCGCTGACGGTAAAATGTATCTACATAAGCCTGCTTGCTATCAGGAAACATCCAACGGCAGAAAATATGTCGAAGGGAGATATGTTTTCAAATCTAATGGAAATATCGGATTTGTCTTGGGCGAGTACGATAGGAGCAAAGCATTAATAATCGATCCTGTTTTGACTTACTGTACGTATTTCGGTGGAACTGGCACTGATGCGAGCGCCGATATCACCACGGATGACGAAGGTAATATTTATGTTACAGGTAGTACAGCCTCGGCTGACTTGGACACCGAAGGGGCATACGCTGGCCATAATTCGGGATTTGACGCATTCGTATTGAAACTCAATCCCGCTGGCACAAGAATTATCTATTGCACCTATATTGGTGGCAGTGGCGCTGATAATGCTTCCGGAATAGCTGTTACCGGTGAAAAGAAAGTTTGTATAGTAGGTGGGACAAGCTCGACAGATTTTCCCGAGCTGCAAGCAGTTCAGACTCAACCCGATGACGGTGATACCCTCGACGGATTTATCGCGATGTTTAGCGAAGACGGCTCGGAACTGATTTTTTCAACTTATTTTGGCGGTAGTTCATCCGAAACCGAAAATAAAGAATCAGTTGATACTGTTAATGACGTAGCTATCGATAATAACGGTGATATATATGTCGTCGGTGCGACCAATTCCAGCGATTTTCCCACTCGCCGAGAATATCAGGAATTCGAAGAAGGATGCGGATATGATGCATTCGTTGCAAAAATCGGTTTTAACGATGCTGGCAACCCCGAAGTGGTATATTCCACCTATCTCAGAGGACATAAAGACGACAGAGGTTTCGGCATCGCGGTTGATGCAATGGGCGATGCTTATGTAACCGGCTGGACTGCATCGAATGATTTTCCAACTACGGAAGGAGCATATCAACCCGAACCGGGATTAGTTCTGACCAATAGTGACGGATCCGAGACCGACCACGATACGGATGTATTTGTTACCAAGCTCAGGTTTAGAGAAGGTGATTCAGCTGTTTCGATTATCTATTCGACTTATCTCGGCGATGTGGCTGATGATGAAGCTCACGATATTGATTTGGATTCTTCGGGAAATGCAAGTATCGTAGGGTTTACCGCTTCTCCTAATTTCCCGGTACATAATGCAGCGGATGACACTATGGGGTTAGCCCGCATTTCTCACAAGGTTTGCTTTTGAGTGGATTTTTGGGCACA
>WFQY01000493.1 GCA_015486815.1 Phycisphaerae bacterium
CAGCCTATATTTACCTGTTAATTATTCAACTATTTAATTATTCAACTATCGCTAATATGTCACTTTCGTCCATAATAAGATATTCTTCACCGTCGAGTTTGATTTCGGTACCAGCGTAGCTGGCGAAGATGATTTCATCGCCTTTGGATACCTGAGGCTTAGAACGAGAACCGTCTTCGGTAAGTTTACCTTCGCCAACCGCAATCACTTTTCCGCGTTTCGGTTTTTCCTTAGCAGTATCCGGAAGGACAATACCACCTGCTGTCTTTTCTTCTGCTTCCACTCGCTTGACCAATATCTTATCGCCCAAAGGTTTAAGTTTCATATTTGCTCCTTTCTCTGAAAAAACGGAACCATAAACCAACCAACTAATTAACACCCAAACACTTTTTTGTCATCTCGACCAGCTGAGATACATCCACCGGCCGAGGTATTACCGATTTTACTCTTGCCTGAAGCGCCCGCTCCAGCCAGTGCCTCGAATACCGACCGCCAAGCATAATAATAGGCAGCTGAGCACTCAATCTATGCAACCGCCTGACCATTTCCAAACCATCGAACCCGGGAATATCTCCTGCTATCATCGCAAGGTCGGGATGCACCTCTGTTATTATTTCAAGACGGCCAAGGTCTCTTCCTGTTACTATAAAATCGACAGGCTTGAACAAAAACAAATTATCAAACCGTCGAACCCAATCCGCAGGCTCGTCCGCAACCAGAATCTTTATCCTCCTGTTGGCCAAACCTGTCAACATAATAGCACCTGTCTTTACAGACCTTTCACGTCATCGAATATTGTGTGCAAATATCATACCATACCAACGCAAAAGAAGCCTCGCCACAACAATTTATATTGCAAGGGGTTACAACCGAAAATCCTCAACGGGCGGGGGCAAATTGCTTTTATTGACAATTTTACCTGTCCGAAAGACCTTATCTCTGACATACTGTCAGTCTGCTAAGCGGGATTCTCAAGACGTTCGGAGATAATCTTTCGATAGCTTTCGAGCAGCTTTTTGAGATTTTCCTGCTCCGAACGGTCAAGACGCATCAAAAGCTCAAGATTAGCGTAAAGCCGTCTTCGCCTATACTCGTCATGCGCAGTTTTGCCAGCATCGGTAATAGAGACATCTATTTTTCTCTTATCTTCGGGATTAATCGAACATTCGATGAGTTTGGTGCCACCCTTATTTTCGAGCGAGCGAATAATACGCGACATTTGAGCAGGCCTAACATCGAGAATCTTTTGCAATTCGCCAACCGTACAATGAGAACTCTTCGAAAGTGCATCAAGCGTAGCGTATTCACTTTCGCTAAGATCATAGGGGTCGTCGATTCGATTCAGATGCCTCATCTTCCAGAACATAAACTGAAGCTGAAGTATTTCTTCCGCAATGCCTTCAAGCCGTTTTCGTTCGTCTTTGCTCAGATTTTTGATTTTATTAGCTACCACCTGACATCCCCAATATACTATGACGCTAAACTATTATCATAAAGCATTATTTGATACGAGTCAAATAAATCTTGGTAAAAAAATAAGCCGATGGTGGGAGTCGAACCCACAACCCCAGCTTTACGAAAGCTGTGCTCTGCCATTGAGCTACATCGGCTACCAAACCAATACTCTTATAGTATAAACACTATACTCTTCTGTCAAGCATACTAATCTCTCTCCTCACTCTTCTCCCTTCTCTCTTCTCTCCTCTTCGTTCATCATTTTTAATTTTTCATTGTTTATTTGTCATTTTGAATTTATTACCGCGCACCAGTATCCACCGGTAAGGATTGTTCTGCCGGTTTGTTTATCATAAACAGGAAGCGTAAAATTTTGCGTGGCAATCGTAAGATTATGTTCATCTGTAAATTTTTCAATTGTCTCTTCATTTTCCTGTTTATCGATTGAGCAGGTGCTAAAACCTATCTGTCCGTCAGGCGTGATTAGTGCTTCCGCAAAACGCAACAAATCGAGCGATGCTTTGCTAAACAAATCGAAGTCTTCCTGCCTGATTCGCCAACGAGCTTCAGACCGACGATCAAAAACGCCACTGTTGCTGCACGGCACATCGACGATGACAATATCAAAATATTTTTGAAAGTCTCGCGTTTTCAATTCGTCGAGCGCAATTGTCCGAATCGAATGTAGGTCAAGTCTTTTGGCATTGCGTTTAAGTCTTTCCAGCTTGTCTTGCGATTTATCGCTTGCAAAAATCTCAGCTTCGTCGTTGGTCATTTCAGCCAGCTGAGTGGTTTTCGTTCCAAGCCCCGCACAGAGATCAAGAATCTTCATCCCCGAGTTAAGCTCAAAATTATTTACGAGCATCGCTGCTGTCGGATCTTGCACCTGAAACAGTCCCCCCTTGAAAGCATCGAGGCTGGTAATCGCAGGCCCCGAAATCAGCTGAACCATTTGATATTCTTCAAGCACCTTTACCCGACAGCCCTGCGTTTGGAGAATGTCCGCTAACCTATAAGACGGTTTATCGGAAAGTTTGATTCTGTTCGGACGAAGCACCATACCAGCCCGTGCATTGCCCGCTGACAGTATCCGCACAAACGTTTGATAATCCCATCTGCTAAGCCACCGCTGAATCAACCATCGCGGATATGAATATGCAAGCGAAAGATATTTTGCAACATTTCGTTTCGCAGGTAGAATCTCACGAGCAAATCGTATCCCCGTTTCATCATCTATTGGCAGGACGAATTTTTCATCATCGTCGATCCTCGATTCTCTTTCTGCGATTGCCCGATGAATTGTTCGCAAGACAGCATTAACAAAGCCAACCTGTTTTCTGCCCGCGAAAATTTTCGCAAGTTCCGATGCCGTATCGATAGCAGCGAACTCTGGAATACCTCTTTCGAATACGAGCTGATACACGCCAAGCCTGATTACTTCGAGCAGTCTCTTTTCGATAGTCTTCACTTTGCAATTTGCGAGTGTTTCTATCAGATGGTCGATACTCAATCGTCTTTTGATTACCCCGCTCAGCAAGTCGTCCGCCAATGCACGGTTATTAGCTGCTATTTCAAATCTCTTAGCCAATATAGGCAACCTATCGCTGGCGAGCATCTTTAACGATGTATCCGTCAGGCATTTCCACGCCAAGAATCTGCCAGCCAATTCGGGAGAGTTTAAAATGTCCGATTTTCTTCCGCTCATATCATAACGGCTCTGCTCTGCCGAACCTATCGTACGCTTTGACATGCCTACCGTTGACAAAATCCTGCCAGCTCATAAGTTTCGAGCCCGCAGGCTTGAGTTCGATAACCTTAAGCTCACCCTTACCCGTTGCAATATTGAGACTTCCCGTTACCGTTCCCGCCGGCACATCAGCAGACGAATTTTCAACCGCTTGTGCACGTGCAAAAATCACCGGAATTGCTTTCCCCTTTTGAGGCATATATAACGAATGAACACCAGGCCAAGGCCAAAGCCCGCGTATCAGATTCGATATTTTTTCCGCTGATTCGTTCCAATCTATCATCCCGAGTTTTTTGCTTAACTTGGGGGCACGTGTTACCTGCGAGACATCCTGCTCTATTGGCACAGCTGTACCATTCTGAATTTGTATCAGCGTATCGATAAGCAGGTCAGATCCGATATAAGCAAGTCGATCGTGAAGCTCGTTTGCTGTCTCCATAGGCCGAATTTCCGTAGCACGCTGACCGAGAATTTTCCCCGCATCGATAGCTTCGTTTATCTGCATCACCGTAACGCCCGTCTGACGTTCACCGTTGATTATCGCCCAGTTTACCGGAGCAGCTCCGCGATACTTCGGCAGCAGCGACGCATGCAAATTAATTATCCCGTAAGGAAACGCATCTATAAGCTCAGCCGATATCTTTTGACCATACGCGATCAGCACACCAATGTCAGCGTTAAATTGCTTTATTTCTTTTATCACTTCCGCCTCGTTGACATTCTCAGGCTGAAGTATCGGAATATTATGCTCAATGGCAAATTGTTTTATAGGCGATACTCTCAGCTTCAATCCCCGACCCGCCGGCTTATCAGGCACGGTAACGATACAAGCAGGCTTAACTCCGTAGGAGTCCAGCTTTTCAAGCGATGGTATGCCCAGAGCGCCCGTTCCGAAATAAACGATTTTTAATTCTATACTTGTACCACACATATCATTAAGGAGCTAATTATAAGCAGGCAGGCATCGAAATTGCATAAAAAAATGAATGCGCCGCCAGGGACTCGAACCCCGGACCCGCTGATTAAGAGTCAGCCGCTCTACCAACTGAGCTAGCGGCGCATAACTAATACGCACTAATACTTTATCCGCTTTCGTATAAATTTTCAAGACCATTTGTTCGATGATTACCGCTCGCTGAGTGATTCCACCGAAGCCCCCCATAC
>WFQY01000494.1 GCA_015486815.1 Phycisphaerae bacterium
TGTAAGAAGGTGGGAATGTGAGGAGGCGATACGATTCTTAAAGTCGCAGGTAAATATTGAAAAGATACGTGTATTGCGTTGGTCTGCTATCAAGCGTTTGATTTTATTGGCGGTAGTTGTGATGATTTATTTGTGCTTGATGGTTCAGCGAGATCCACCACTGTGCGATAGGCTGATTCATCTATGTGAGCCGTTACCGGATAATTCCGCCTTTGGCGAGACTGCGCCTTGGCGAGCCGGATTTTCTGCTGTACCGTCTGATGAGGGGTATTTCAGAAGCGATAACTGCTGCCTTATACCTTCGGAGGAATCTACTATAAAACCACTTACAAAAAAATCGGGAAGTTTAAGGAAAATACTCTCGAAGACTTAAGATTATGTTGGACAATTTTAATTTGCTGATATAATTCATATTATCGGATTTGAGTTGACAGCTTTTGGTTTTTAGCTAATAGCTACGGACTAATCGCTACAAGCTAATGGCTAATGGCGAACTTTCTCGATACGGATGAGAAAAGAAATTGGTTTATGGTGCGTAAAGAAACCGTACAAGATGAGCTTATCTGTTTGAGCAGACGTGATTTTTCGGAAACATCTGTGATTTGTGTTTTCTTTTCTCAACAATACGGAAAGATTTCTTTGCTGGCGAAGGGGGTTAAACGTCCGAGAGGCAAAACCGTAAGCTCGTTTGATTTGCTCGATAAAATACGAGCGAGCTTTTCGATAAATCCTGATGGGCTTGGGCTTCTCCGTGAATATACGACGACAAAGGTCTGGTCGGACTTAAGAAAAAGTATCGACAGATGGTATGTTGCGATTTATATTTCCGAGCTTATCAATATCTCGACGAAGGAGCTTGAGCCGTTGCCAGCGGTGTATCAGCTGCTTGATAAGGCATTGACGACAATAGCGTCAGCTGACAGTTCCGAAAAACTTGCCAATATTATCGTTAGATTTATCTTGCGTTTGTTGACGGAGATAGGGTATAAACCGGAACTATATAAGTGTGTATTGTGTGGTCGGCGATTGACGCCTGACGATTTGCTGTTTTTCAGTGCTTCCAGCGGTGGTATTGTCTGTCGCGATTGTGAGCCTAACGTATTTGATAAGATTCGTCTTGAACATCGTGCGTGGTTTTGTCTGCTTGGCAAGGTAAAGGACAGAGTTTCGGCATTGCTGGCATTTGACATTCTCAATACTATGCTTAGGGAACATCTCGGTAAAGTTCCTGTCTCTACAGAGTATTGCAGAGAACGAATTTTCGGAGAACAAAAAATTACAAAATTGTAAGCACCGAATTGTTTTTTACAATTTTGTGAAATTCGCAAAGGTTTTTGGGGAAATATGGAAAGTGTAATTCTTTTTTGAACAGAGACTTATATTGGATTTTGTATTATGGCACGTGTGTTGCACTATAGTAGAACTTATTACATTGTCGTGATTGCTCCGTGCGGTTCGGGGCATAAATAAATAATGTGGTTATTCTATAATCGAGGAGTTTAGTAAGATGGCTTCAAACAAATTAAAAAATGTTCCGCTTTCCTGTAAAACAGCTCAGGACGTACTTAACGTTGTCAAAGAGTATAACGTAAAGTTCGTTAGGCTGTGGTTTACAGATGTACTTGGTTTTTTGAAAAGTTTTGCAATTACCGTTAGTGAGCTGCCCGAGGCACTTGATGATGGTATGGGGTTCGACGGCTCAAGTATCGAGGGGTATGCCCGTATCGATGAGAGCGATATGATTGCAATGCCCGACCCGACGACATTTCAGCTGCTGCCTTGGCGTAGCGATGAAGGAGTAGCTGTCGGCAGAATGTTCTGCGATGTACTCCGTCCTGGTGGTCAGCCATACGTCGGCGATCCTCGCGGGGCACTCAAACGAATGCTCGAAAAGATGCAAAAGATGGGATTTACCAATTTTTATCTAGGTCCGGAGCTTGAATATTTCTATTTCAAATCTTCCGACGGCACCGAAACACTTGATGCGGGTGGCTATTTTGATTTGACACCACTCGATGTTGCAAGCGATCTCAGACGTGATACCGTCTTTGCTCTCGAGCATATGGGAATTCAGGTGGAATATTCTCATCACGAAGTAGGCCCGTCTCAGCACGAAATCGACCTGAAATATGCTGACGCGTTGGTAATGGCGGATAATGCGATGACATATCGCCTTATCTGCAAAGAAATTGCAATGCATCACGGCGTATATGCCACATTTATGCCAAAGCCACTGTTTGGCGAAAACGGTAGCGGGATGCATACGCATCAATCTCTGTTTAAAGGTAGCAAAAATGCCTTCTTCGATGAAAATGACGACTTGAAACTTTCTGTGACGGCAAGGCATTATATTGCTGGTATTCTCAAGCACATGCCCGAGATTTGCCTCGTTACCAATCAATGGGTAAACTCATATAAACGATTGGTGCCGGGTTATGAAGCTCCGGTATATATTAGCTGGGCGAGAAGGAATCGTTCCGCTCTAGTGCGTGTGCCGGAATATAAACCCGGAAAAGAAAAAGCTACCAGAATCGAACTGAGATGTCCCGACCCCGCTTGCAATCCTTATCTTGCATTCGCTGCTATGTTGGCTGCGGGTCTTAAAGGTATCGAAGGAAAATATGAGCTCGAACCGCCTACGGAAGAGGACATCTTCCATATGACAGCGGAAGAAAGAGCCAAAAAAGGTATCAATTCCCTGCCTGCTTCTCTTGGCGAAGCTATTGTAATAGCGGAAAAGAGCGAGCTTCTTAAAGAAGCACTTGGCGATCATATTTTCAACGCTCTTATTGCCAATAAGAAGATAGAATGGGATAACTATCGTAGTCACGTAACCGACTACGAACTCGAACGTTATCTGCCGATTTTGTAACGATTACAAAATTGTAAATTCGATAACGAAACAGGATTAAAAGAGCGGAAATTCGTCACCTTAAGCGGATTTCCGCTTTTTCTTCTCGAAATTTTGTCGAAAGTTTATCCCGATGGATTTTGCAAAAGCTGAGTAA
>WFQY01000495.1 GCA_015486815.1 Phycisphaerae bacterium
CATCTCATTGCCAACCTTTTTTGGCTTTGGGTCTTTACCTGTATGTAGATAAGCTGCCTGTTCGAGATATCTGGCAAGTGCCTGTTGCTTATCTGTTCCGAAGTAATATAATTTACCTCTAATTTTCTTGCAATATTGCCCGCTTTTGTGTAGAAAGTGGGGAGAATTTGTGAGAAGATATAGATAAATTAGCGCCTGTAGCTCAGTTGGACAGAGCAACGGATTTCTAATCCGTAGGTCGCAGGTTCGAGTCCTGCCAGGCGCGGTTTTGCACTGTACTTTTGTAATTCGGAAATTTAAATTAAATTTTACGCTTACACAAAATATATATGCTTGTGGGGAAATATGAATGTCAATTCAGCCTATGGAATAAATAACTTCGGATAATAGCTATCTATTCCGCCAAGACAATACGGACGGGGTCATATAACCCTGAAGGCAGGCTGTTTTTTTCAAAATCACGTGATAGTTTATCATAGACTAATCCGTTAGATGGCCAACCCGGGCCGGTTTTGGAATACCAATCCTTTTTTACCTGCGGGTCGAGCAGTGTATTAGCTAAAGTGTTAGTAACAATAATTTCAAGAAGGTTTTCACCTGCTTTGAGTTTACCCGTAAGCTCAATATCGAAAGGCTGCCAAATACGTCTTGCAATAGATTCGCCATTCAAAATCACTTCACAGGCATATTTGACCTCTCCTAATCTAAGGAAGATTGTCTCTGCGAGCAATTCTTTGGGACAATCAAATGTCAATGTATATTTTGCATCACCGCTGAAATACTCGCCAAGGTATTTACGCCAATCACCTAACTCAACGGGCATTGAGTTTTGTTCTGTTTCTGTAATTTCAAAATCATGCTCGCCAACCTGATATTTGCGAATAGGCGTCAGCGTCCAACCTTTATTAAGCTCGATTATGGTATTATCCCCCGCGACGTATCGCTTTTTTGTTTCCGTCGGTTCTATGCCGAATAATACAACAGCAGAACCCCAAGGCTGAAATTCAAGGGTGGTTTCATCAAGCGGATATAGTTCTCCTTTTTCCAAATCGCATAATACCGCAGGGCTTTGCTCATCAAAATCGATTTTTATAGTAATATGTTCAGCCGATTCATTCGTCAAAAAGTAAAGGCTGACGTTGCCCCATTGGCGTTTACATATATGAATATCTTTACACGGCCTATTGAATCGCACGAGAGGCTTAACCAACTTTGCCAAATTGTCTAATGCGATTTTTTGGGTAGGTTCGTCCAAACCGTTAACTTCGCCAGCGACGATTATAAGATTACCACCCGACCTTACGAATCGCTTGAGTCCTTTGATTGTGCCGGGCGAGAGGTATTGAGTAGCTGGCACGATAACCGTATCATATTCCATCGCGCCTATTTTAAGTTTACCATCGGTGCTTTTGCTATCAGCAAGGGTATCGTCGTCGATGAAATCGAAATCGCATTGATTGGAAATGAGTATCTCCGAGATGGATTCGTGCAATTCGATTGCCCTTGTTTGTGCTGAGGCACCTGCCCAGATACTGCGAATGTCATAATAGATAGCTGTTGTTACGATAGGCTTTCCACGTGTAAGCAAATAGCCAAGACGAGCGGTATATGTATGATAGATGTCCATATATTTCCATAACGGGTTAACTCTGCCGAAGTGTGGGCGCTCGCCCGGCATAAAATGGTCGCGTGTCGAATAGGGATAGCAAGCGACGACTGTCAAAGAAGCGCCACGCAGATATTGTTGGTCGGTAATCCATTTCATCTGCCAAGGAGTTAAGCCGTTTCCATAGACTGCGAATGATTCGGTAAGGGCATAAGGCTTACCTATTTGTCTTGTGACAGACGAGGCATATTTAGGATATATCGGGTTGCGAACGCCAGGGAAAATCTGTCGCCAAATTGTATCTATACCGGGCAAATCGAGTGCTCGCAATGTGCGCAAAATGTGGCCATAACCATGCCTTGCATTGCCGATAGGTTCGTCTTCGCCTCCCAAATGACCGCCTGACAGCAAGCTGTTTTCGCGACACCAATTGCGTATCGGAATAAAATATCTTTCCACAAATAGCTGCGACCAAACATCGTAAAAATCAATGCGAGCTTGGGTTATATCTTTGCCTTCATTATCTGACGGTTCGGTAAATAAAG
>WFQY01000496.1 GCA_015486815.1 Phycisphaerae bacterium
GAAGACCCTCGCAAATGACGCGAAGTTCCGTAAGGAACGCAGCGCAAAAACCCTGCAAAGGGTCATTCCGTATATTTTTCGCCAACAGGCGAAAAATATACGGAATCCATCTTCAAATCTACAATTAACACTCAACAATCAACAATTCTTCCCCACCGGTCGCTGAGTGTTTTTTCGCCAAAGGCGAAAAAATGTATCGAAGCGACCCCGACAAACCAAAAGACGTTTTATACTGTTGCTAAAACAACAATTACGGTATAAAATTATCTGAAACCAAATACGGGAGAAAATTATGATAAGCCAATTTGTCTTAGGATTATCTGTCGGCTGGATCGTTCTTATAGTTATCGTCGTCATAATAGCTATCATCGCCGGCATATACAATAAGCTCGTTCGTGCGCGTATGCGAGTCAAAAATGCTTGGAGTCAAATAGACGTTCAGCTAAAGCGTCGATACGATTTGATACCCAATCTGATTGAGACAGTCAAAGGATATGCAGCTCACGAAAAAGAAACACTCGAACGTGTAGTTCAGGCTCGCCAAACAGCTGTACAAGCAAAAGGCGTTCAGCAACAGGCACAAGCTGAAAATATGCTTACCGGTGCACTACGTCAGCTATTCGCCCTGAGCGAAACCTATCCGAACCTAAAAGCAAACGAAAATTTCATGCAGCTGCAGGAGGAACTAACCAGTACCGAAAATAAAATCGGCTTTGCCCGCCAGCATTATAACAATGTGGTTGAAAGCTACAATGCAGCGATACAGGTATTCCCCGCTGTCATATTCGCTGGTATGTTTGGCTTTACAAAGGAAGAATTTTTCGAGCTTGAAGATGAAAATCAAAGACAAGCTCCTAAGGTAAAATTTTAAATAACTCAGCTGGAGGAAACGAAGATGAAACGATATCTGACCGTAATAATACTTATGTGCTTTTGTAGCGTTGCTATTTCGTCAACCGCGACAAACAGCAAGCCAGCTTCCAAACCTACAACCAAAAATAAACCCGCTGCTAAAACCCAAAACAAAGATATTGCAGGTGCGAAAAACGTATTGCAAAAGTTACTCGGACAAGAGCCACCGATAATCCCCCTTACAAATCCAAACGGCAAACAAAAGAAAGCAAAAAAGAAACCCCTCATACGCAAAGAACCCGTACGATTTACACCGTTCAATAAAACCAAAACCAAGCAAAAACTTCTGCCCGAAGGTTATTACATCGCTGACAGACGAGGTAGGCTAATCATTACTAACAACAACTATCCCGTTTTCGTATTTGAATCCGACGGCAAAGCCCTTGCTGACCCACCAATAAAACTCCTGCCAAATAGTTGGCTCGAGAAAATGGAATCGGATGTAGCTGCCAGCTCCGAACCCATTATCTTTCGCATCAGCGGAGAGGTTACTTGCTATCATAATCAAAACTTCCTGCTACTCAGAAAAGTACTCATAGAGCGGGAAATTAGTACATCGCTTAAATAATCGCTTATGGAACCGGTAAAATTATCTATTGTCGGAGTAGATCGATATACCGAGCTTCTGTTTGATATTCTCTTAAAATCGGACAGACTCAACCTAATCTCTTTATGTGCCGCCGAAGCTGACGTTATTGAAAAATATCGCGAGAAATTCGATAACATACAATTTTATACCGACCCGCGAGAAATGCTGCTCCGAGCTAAACCCAATATCGTTCTCCTTTGGCGAAACTTTTGCAGCAACGAATTCTTACAATTCGTATTAGAACAAAAAAGCTGGCTTGTGCTTAGGCCACCAATCAAAGGCGATATTGCAAACGCAAATCATCTGATAAAATCCGCTGAAAAAAATAATGTCGGACTATACGTCTGGTCGCCCTGGCTTTCATACCCGGGCATCGAATGTGTCAGCGATTGGATCACCGATACGCCGATACATTTTCTCTCTGCAAGGGCGCAATATGCCTTTTCACAGATGGAGCTACCCGCTCAGCAGGAATTAATCTCTGCGATGTATCCACACATATTCCTTACGCATCAGTGGATGGGAATTCCACAACAAATATACTGTCATCATCGATATTCCCCCGGAAGCTCCCCCGACGCTGCCTTTCAATTTTTCGGGCTCATCAATCTGATATATCCCAACAGCTCAGCTATTTTGACTCTCACCATTAACACCGGCCCCGTCGAAGAACAGCTGATAATATCAACACAGACAACACAAATACAAGTTCGTCCCCAGCAAGCTAAATTATTCGATACCACCGGTAATTTGCTGGAAGAAAGCAAAAAACTCAGCTATACTGAATCGCGAAAAATTGCATACTCGAAGCATTTCGAACAACTCTGGCAGAGCTTTATGGAGCAAAAGCGCACTTGTGAATTCGAACTTAAAAGCCAACTAAGCGTTCTCGTTGCAATAGAAGCGTCCAAACTTTCCGCTCGAACAGGCCAACCGGAATCTCTTGCCAAAATAGCGGAATTGACACAAAAATAATTAGCTTTCACTTTCACCTAAAATGAGCAATTTGACGGACGAACAAAAAAATAAATTTATGTCTCTCGCTATCGAGCAAGCTTGGCGGGGTGTCAAAACCGGCGACGGCGGCCCTTTCGGTGCTTGTATCGTCAAAACTCCATCGTTGACCGTCATCTCCAAAGCTCATAATACCGTCCTAAAAGATAACGACCCGACCGCACACGCCGAAATAAACGCTATCAGGCAAGCCTGCCATCGGGAAAATTCATATTGGCTCAAAGACTGCATTTTATTTACTACCTGTGAGCCCTGCCCGATGTGCCTCGGTGCGATTTACTGGGCAAGAATCCCCGTTGTTTATTTTAGCTGTTCGCGAAAACAGGCAGCCGACGTCGGCTTCGATGACAATTTCATATACGAACAATTCGCTCTGCCACCCGAACAAAGAGATATAAAATTCATCACGTTAAAAAATCCGCAAAACGCCCTTGAAGTAATGCAATACTGGAATTCTCTAAACTCGAAAAAGGTATATTGAATATGAGAATATCTGCGAACAAAACAATCTTCGTCAGCATTCTCAGCATATTATTTTTACCTACTCTCGCATTTGCATCAGCTGGCAAACTTACCGAACTCGAGATAACACATCGTATGATGTTTCTCGTCATTCAGCTCGGCGTGATATTATTTGCAACACGAATCGGTGGTATCATCTTCGAAAAAATTCACATGCCCGCAGTGCTTGGCGAGCTCGTCGCAGGTATGATAATAGGTCCCTACGCACTGGGCAGAACTCCGATTATAGGCTTTCCACACGGCATCTTTCCGCTTTATGGCGATTTCCCGATTTCGCCCGAGCTTTACGCCCTTAGTGCGGTAGCAGCGGTCATCCTGCTATTTATGGTAGGGCTCGAAACGGATTTATCTTTGCTCTTACGATATTCATTCGCAGGTATCATCGTCGGAATAGGCGGAGTAATAGCATCGTTCATATTGGGCGCTGCCACTCTCGTTATCTTCTCGCCTATGCTACTCGGAAAGCAACTGAGTTTCTTTTCTCCCGTAAGCTTGTTTGGCGGTATAGTAGCGACCGCTACCTCCGTAGGAATAACCGCGAGAATACTCTCCGAAAAACGAAAATTAGACTCACCCGAAGGTGTTACGATTCTTTCCGCAGCTGTCATCGACGATGTAATAGGGATAATCCTGCTCGCTGTCGTTATGGGTATAGTGGCATCAACGAAAAAGCACGGATATGTCGATTGGGAACATATATTACTAATATCAGTCCGAGCGATTGTCGTCTGGCTTGTCGCAACGGTAATAGGCCTGCTCGGCGCCAGAAAGATAAGTTTTCTTCTGAAACTTTTCCGCCAACGGACTGCTATCGCAATAATGGCATTGGGCTTAGCGTTGATTCTGTCAGGACTCTTCGAACAAGTCGGATTAGCGATGATAATCGGTGCTTATGTAATGGGTCTGACCCTATCCAACACCGACATAAAGCACGCTATCCGTGAAAGACTCGATGATATTTACGAATTTCTCGTTCCTGTCTTTTTCTGTGTTACGGGAATGCAGCTGAATGTCGTTTCGCTGCTATCACCGAAATTATTAATATTCGCCGGCGTATATGCCTTTGTCGGAATACTTTCGAAACTAATAGGATGCGGACTTCCCGCACTGATTGCAAATTTCAATCTTCGCGGTGCACTACGCGTAGGATTCGGAATGGCTCCGCGAGGCGAAGTCGGATTAATCATCGCAGGAATTGCGCTTTCAACAGGATTTATAACGCACGACCTATTCGCTGCGATGGTCATAATGGTAGCGGCCAATACACTCATCGCCCCGCCAGCTTTGGTATTACTATTTCGTTCACCCGAATCAGGCGTCAGACATCCCGAACGATTAACCCCCGCAGGCGAAACAAAATTGAATTTCGAATTTCCTTCACATCAGATGGCTGACTTCTTTCTCGGCAAGCTCAGGGAAATTTTCGAATCGGAAGGCTTTTTCGTGCATAACATAAGCAGAACACAACGACTATACGAATGTCGAAAAGATGAAACCGTTTTTGATTTTCAATGCACCGGCACTTCGCTTATATTTACCTGCCACGAAACGGATGTCCCTTTTATTAAAACCGCAATGTACGAAGCCTTCGCTGCTTTCGAAAATACGATTAATCAACTCCACAAACCGCTCGATGCAAATACCATCGGAACCCTTATTGACGAAAAACCAACACACATAACTCAAGGAATATCACTCAAACATTATATTACACCAAAACTCATCGAGCCAAATCTCAAAGGAAACACCAAAGAACAAATCGTCTCCGAACTGGTCGAACTTCTGGTCAAAAACGGACTGCTTCGCAAAAAAGACGCACCGCAGGCAATAAAAGCTGTCCTCGAAAGAGAAGAGAGTATGTCAACCGGTATGCAATACGGTATAGCAATTCCGCACGGCAAGACCGATGTCGTTGACGACCTTGTCTGCGCGGTTGGCATTAAAACAGAGGGAATAGACTTCAACGCAATGGACGGAAAACCGTCGAAAATATTCTTTCTGACCCTTTCGCCGACAGACAAACCCGCTCCGCACGTCCATTTTATGGCAACGGTAAGTCAAGTACTGGACAAACAAGGTAGAGAAAAAATCCTCACCTGCAAAACAGCGGAGGAAATTTATAAAGTCCTAACCCGACAAAGCAACATGTCATAAAAGGTAGATTTATACCTGTCCGGGCTATGTGTAGGAAAACTCCGGTCAATGAGTGATTCACCGAGACGGAAAATTATCCACACCTGTCGCTGAGTGATTCACCGATTTTGGGAGCATTACCTCCTCCGGTCGCTGAGTGATTCGCCGACAGGCGAATCGTATCGAAGCGACGTTGTGAACTCATCCTTTACGCGACAGAGATTGCCACGTCTGCCAATGGCAACTACCAGCGGCATTTGCCGAAGGTATCCCCTTGGGACCTTCGGGACACTCGGAACCCTCGGAACTCACAATAACGCCGAAATTCACATTCCGCATATTCCCAATATTTATGCGAAAACATATTTATGTGAAAATTTTTCTGATAAGCTACTTGGCGGCTAAAAGACATTGTGGTATCTAAGTATTATAATATGACAATACCTCATTGTTAGTTTTAAGTTTAACTGCTGAAAAAATGTAATAAGGCGGAAAGATGTAGTAAGTCGGGAGAGTTTAATAAGCCGAGAACAATGCAGTCAGCTATGAAAAATTTTTCTGATAAGCTGCTTGGTGGCTAAGAGGTATTGTGGTATCTCAGTATTATAATACGATAATACCTCATTGTTAGTTTTGAGTTTAACTGCTGAAGGAATGTAATAAGGCGGAAAGATGTAGTAAGTCGGGAAAGTTTAATAAGCCGAGAACAATGGAGCCAGCTGAGAGTACTTGTCATAGAAGTATGTAAATTTGTACCTGTCCGGGCTATATGTAAGAAAACGCCGGTCGCCGAGTGTTTCCGTACCAAATAGGACGGAATTGTATCGAAGCGACGGATTGGAACTGTCGCAAGGCGTTTCGATACGCCCCAATGGGGCACTCAACGCACGGTAAATTCTACCTGCAAACACGATACGAACCCACTCGACAAAGCTGACTTACTTTTCGTCCAAAATTTCTATCGTCTCGAATGGCTTGCCCGAGAGAAATTCCAAACTCGCTCCGCCACCTGTCGAAACGTGCGTCATCTTATCTGTCAAACCCGCCTGCCTGACCGCAGACGCGCTATCTCCGCCACCTATCACCGTAATGCCTCCGTTCGCTGTTACCTGAGCTACCGCTTGTGCGACCTCAAACGTACCCTTATCGAACGGCGATATCTCAAACGCACCGACAGGCCCATTCCATACGACTGTCTTAGCCGACTTGATTATTTCGCAGAACATCTTGACCGACTCAGACCCAATATCCAATCCCTGCCAACCATCGTCAATTGCACCCTTGCATACTTTCGTCTCGGTGCCTTCTTTGAACTCTCTACCGCAGACCGTATCCACCGGCAGCACAAGTTTATCCCCGCCAGCTGACATTAACTCCCGAGCCAAATCAAGCTTATCATCTTCGACAAGCGAATCACCGATAGGCTTATTCTGAGCCTTCATAAACGTATATGCCATCGCACCGCCAATCAGCAGCTTATCCACTTTCTTCAGCAAATTCTTAATTACCTCTATCTTATCTCCGACTTTCGCTCCACCGAGTATTGCGACAAACGGACGAATCGGATTATCCAAAGCCTCTCCGAGATACTTCAATTCTTTCTCAATCAAAAATCCGATTACCTTAGGACCCTCGATAACCTTAGGCACACCATAAGTCGATGCATGCTTACGATGCGCGGTACCGAAAGCATCATTAACATAAATATCACCTAAACTTGCAAGTTGACGGGCAAAATTCTCATCGTTATCGGTCTCTTCTTTGTGAAATCGCAAATTTTCCAGCACGAGAATTTCACCGTCAGCAAGACCATCTGCCGCCTGCTTAACCTTTTCACCAACACAATCGTCAAAAAACTTCACTTCTTTACCCAGCAACACACCAAGCTGGTCAGCTGCAGGCTTGAGTGAATATTCAGGCTTAACCTGTCCCTTAGGCCGACCCAAATGACTCATCAGTATCAATCGTCCGCCACGCTCGATAACATTCTTTATCGTTGGCAGAGCTTGCACTATTCGATTATCATCCGCAACCTTACCGTCTTGTATCGGCACATTAAAATCAACACGCATCAAAACTTTCTTACCCGCAGGATTAATATCAGCTACCGTTTTCTTCGCCATTGCTTGTCTCCTATGATAACAATTCGACAACACCCTTTGTGAAAAACCTGCGAAACTCGGGGTGAAAAGTCCCGCAGGAAAATCTTCTTAATCGATCACCTACTTAAAGCAATCCGCCCAACTTCTTAATCAAGTCAGCTGTCCTGGAGGAATATCCCCATTCGTTGTCATACCAACTGAGAACTCTTACGAAATTACTGCCGTCTTTAGGCATCGTCATTGTCGAAAGACCATCGAAGATACTACTCGAAGAACAACCGATAATATCGCAACTTACAATCGGATCTTCCGTATATTCGAGAATACCTTTAAGCTTACCCTCAGCTGCCTGCTTGATAGCTTGATTTACCTGCTCAACTGTTACTTCCTTACCAAGCTCACACGTCAGATCGACGCACGAACCCGTGCAAACAGGAACACGCATAGCACAGCCGTCTAATTTACCATTAAGCTCGGGAATAACCTTACCTACTGCCTTCGCTGCTCCGGTAGTCGTCGGAATCACATTGATAGCAGCTGCCCTTGCCCTACGAAGGTCGCTATGAATCAAATCCAATATCCGCTGATCATTCGTATATGCGTGAATAGTCGTCATCAATCCCTTTACGATACCGAACTCATCATTCAGCACCTTAACTACCGGTGCAAGACAGTTTGTCGTACACGATGCATTCGATACCGTCGTAATCGACTTATCAAGTTTATCGTCATTCACACCGAGCACGATAGTAACATCAGGCTCATCCTTACACGGTGCGGAAATAACCACTTTCTTCGCACCAGCTTCAAGGTGAGTATCATAGCCAGCCTTGTAATCAGCATCACCAGGCTTACCTTTCTGCCTGCTTCTGAAAATGCCCGTGCTTTCCAATACCACATCAACGCCCAAATCGCCCCATCCCAACTTAGCAGGATCTTTTTGCGCGAGAATCTTGATTGTTTTACCATTAACCGTAATCGTATCTTCCGTTCCGCTAACCTCAC
Organism: Phycisphaerae bacterium; assembly: GCA_015486815.1. Taxonomy (GTDB): domain Bacteria; phylum Planctomycetota; class Phycisphaerae; order JAAYCJ01; family JAAYCJ01; genus S014-18. The sequence goes on from WFQY01000496.1 coordinate 8,278, forward strand.
CGTCGAATTTACGATGCACACTGTCATATTTCAACAGATGTGCCAACGTCTTTCCGTCGGAAAGATCATTTATCGCTACGACATCGAAATCCTGCGCATCTTTCATCATCGCGCGAAACACAAGCCTACCTATACGACCGAATCCGTTAATACCAACCTTTACTGCCATCAGACTATCTCCTCAAAAAAAGTTGAATTTAATTTACCTGTAAAACTTTGGTTTTGGTTAAACCATAACAATAAACTCCATTTTAAGCGGAATCAAGTTTTTTTTGCCAAACGTAAAAAATAATTGTAATCATCCACACCCCCTACACCATTCCGCAATCCCGAAAACTCCTCGCAAATAACGCGGAGTTCCGTAAGGAACGCAGCGCAAAAACCCTGCAAAGGGTCATTCCGTAATTTTTCGCCGACAGGCGGAAAATATACGGAATCCATCCTCAATCATCAATTCTGCCAAAGGCGCATCTTCGTCTCCGCCGAAGGGCGGAGGACTCCGACATCAATCTTCAATTCTTTTTTCTCTCCTCTCTCTTCTCTCTTCTTCTTCAATCCCCAATCCGCAATTCGCAATCCGCAATCAACTTAACCTCTTCCCAAATCTGTCCGATAAACACAATAGGTCTCGATACTCTTTTCACAAAGGAAGCGAATATGCTCGAAGAGCTAACACAAACAACGGACATACAATCAGTCAACGCCGATATCGATTTGGGCTTTGTCTGCGACGTACACGGCAACACGGTTCGTCTTAAGCTTTCCGACAACTACGCAGAATACATCAAGGACAATCGAATCGCACAGATAGCAAGTTTTGTCATAATACCAATCCCCGACACACGCATTATCGGGCTAATAGAATCCATCACTTTCGACGACAAAAAACAGACAGGATATATCACTGTTCATCTGCTCGGCCAGATATCCGACGGAAGATTCCTACGTGGCGTAAACAATTATCCTCTGCCAGGCGATATTGCTATGCCTGCTGACGAGTCCGACCTCGATGCCATTTTCAACAAACACGACCGCAACAATCCCGACAATACCGACATTGCGCTCGGAAAGCTTGCTATGAACACAAACTACGATGTTCATCTCAGTGGTCAGCACTTCTTCACCAAACACGCTGCAATACTCGGCAACAGCGGTGCAGGAAAAAGCTGGACCGTTACTCGAATAATCGCCGAGTCCATCAAACATCCGAACACACAAATCATCCTCTTCGACTTGCACGGCGAATATCGAGACGCATTCAGCTCAACCAAAGGTACGCTAAATCAAAACATAACATACATCGACGAAACCGACCTTATCGTCCCATATTGGCTCTTGACTTATAACGAGATTGAAACCCTATTCGTTGACCGTTCCGACACCAGGCTAATTCCCAACCAGACAGGCTTTCTCAAGCAAGCTCTGCGAAAACTCAAAAAACCCGCCGCCAAAAATCTCAGCCTGCTTACAAGCTACAATGTCGATACACCAATATATTTTTCGCTCGAACAATTAAAACTATACGCCGAAAATATGAACCAAGCACGTTTCGTGCTCAATACCAACCGGTACGCCTTTGCTAAAAACGCCCTGCGTAACCTCCCGCCCGACAAACAGGAACAATTACTCCTAACCCAAAAGGTGCAGTTCAACCAAGGCAACGCCGAAGGCGAAGTCCCCCACGCTACTTACTTTCACTCACTAACAGGCATGCTCGACCTGCTCGAAAACAAACTAAACGATAAACGCTACGATTTCCTACTTCGCCCGATTATTCACGCACGAGAATCGAAATTATTCTCATCGCTATTCCCACAGATAAGCGAAGACCGAGACGATTGGTCCGAGATGATAGTTTGGCTGCTTAAGCTCTTTACAGGCGATATTACACCTCGACGAAACCTAACCATCATCGACCTAAGCGGAATACCTTATGAGATTATCGACCTCACCGTAGGCCTGCTTACACGAATGATTTTCGACTTCAACTTTTATACTCCCGCAAACGCACGCAGACCCATTGTCCTATTTTTCGAAGAAGCTCACAATTACATACCCGCCGAGCCAAACGAAAAAGGAAACTTCGCACGAACAGCTATCGAGCGAGTTGCCAAAGAAGGGCGAAAGTATGGCGTCTCTGCTGTCGTCGTTTCGCAACGACCGCGAGACCTTTCACCTACCGTCCTAAGCCAGTGCAACAACGTCATTGCTATGCGTATAAGCAATCCCGACGATCAAAACTATGTCAGCAAAATCGTATCCGACCAATTCGCAGGCTTGATTTCCATGCTACCCGTACTTCGACCAGGCGAAGGTTTTGTCATAGGCGACAGCGTCCCCCTGCCGATGCGTACGCTTATCTCCCCCCCCGA
>WFQY01000497.1 GCA_015486815.1 Phycisphaerae bacterium
AATTCAGCTTGCAATAGAGGTTTGAAAATATGACTAAACAAGCAAAGAAAACAGTTGTCAAAGACGACAAGGGAAACAAAGTTCTGTTAATAGGTGCGGCAATAGGAATAGCTGTGGTTATAGTCCTTATCGTACTTGCCAGCGGAGGTAAAAAGACAAACACAAATTCCTCGACCCCGTCAGCAGCCCGACCGCAACCTGTTAATAGACGCTCTTCACGCAGAATGGGAGCAAATCAGCCTCAACAGAGACCAAGCGGTCAAACACCTTTGAAAACGGTTTCCATAAAACGCCCTGAAACTCCCGAATATATCGGTGATATATTCAACAATATACGTGAATATTTCACCCGATATGACGAATTTGTACCCGAAGGTAAATGGTCGGAATGTGCAAGTTGGGCGTGGAAGAAGGGATTGTTTGTCGAGGCATACCGTTGCGCAACAGCAAGCGAGTCGAAAGTTTTTCGGAAACGGCTTTACAGGAGTATCATTCTGATAAGAAGCCAACAGAACAATTATCTGCTGACCACTCAGGCTGAATTCGAAAAAAATTATACCGTTGCTCCGACGAGTTTTACTCAGAGCTATCAAACTCTCGCAAATGAGCTTGACAATATGCAGCAGGGAAGCGGCATTGCCTATCAGACGAGGCTTGCGGATTTACTCATCAGAGTTGATACCGCTCACGGAAGGGAACTCTTCAACGAAAACATAAAAAACCCCGAATTTTACAACGTGTTGATGCGTGAGCTTAGCAGAATATTTTTATTGCGGTTTAGCGAGGGGAATATTTTTCAAGCTAAGTGGTATGATTCCGAGCCTATGAACCTTTGGGTGATTAGGCAGCTTATAAAGATGGATGTAAGTAAACTATCGCCTAAGCCCAAAAGTGAAAAAGGAGCGAAAAAAGGAAAGAAAAAATCGAGACGCCGAAAAAGACGACGTACGGGTCCGCCGGGTATGGGAGGTCCTGAAATGATGGGTCCGCCGATGGGTGGCCCGGGGATGATGGGCCCGCCCGGTATGCCCGGTATGCCGGGGATGCCCGGAATGGGGCCGAGGCGAAGAGGGAAAGCGGGACTATCACTATCCGGAGCGCAAAAGCAAATATACGATCATCGGGTATTGCTTTTGAAATTACTGTCTCGACGTGGCGGGTTGGTAAGTGCGTATCTTATGGGTGAGCTTTTGAAATCGGACAAAGAAGGACTGATAGCGAAGGGCATATTGAGTGGCGATATTTCGCAGGGAGTATTTTTGCGATATACCGGAATATATGCGGAGGCTTTGATTGCGCCGTTGAGTAAAGCGTTGAATGAGACTAAAGACTCGCAGGAGCAATGGAATATACTCGCATCGATACTTGCGAATATGCATAACGACCGTGCTGCGTATTCGGTATTTGCGTCAGCTAAAGCAAATACGATGAAGCTGCAATCCGATGTTGTTCTCGCACTTGGTGCCGGTGGTAGGAAATATACACTCGGAGTGCTGAAAGAGTTTGTCGAATCGAAGCAGGTAGAAGGCTGCCCTATAGAGACACTTTTTACTTTATGGACACGTCCCGATGTAAGTTCATACGAAAATCTCTGGGATTGGATTGGTGGCTGGATACCAGCTATATCGGTTAAGTCAGCAGGCGGTAAGACAAGCCAACGGGGGCAAATGGTCGGTCAACCGAACGGCCCGACGGCGATGCCCGGGGGCCCATCAGCGCCCGGTATGCCCGGAGAGATGATGCCACCTGGCCCGGAAATGGGCAGAGGTATGATGCCACGCAGAAATAGGCGAGGTAGAATTGCAAAAAGACACAGAGCGGGAAAATTGCAAAACAAACAGCCGAATATTCCCGATAGGGGTTGGCCTGTGAAGATGAAATTTGTCAAACTCGTCGATAGGGATTCTGCGCTATCATTTTTGGAAGACATAGGCAAAATTAAAATACCCAAAGAAAAGAAAGAAAATAAACCCAAAGCCAGCGGCAGAAGGCGGAGAAGATATAATAGAAATTCTCGACACAATGCTGAGATGGAAAATCCGTCGGAGCTTCTCATTCGTGCGAAAAAGTCAGCGGTCAGATGTCTGGTTAACGTAGCATTGCCCCGGCATTTGAGTTATTTCCGTAGTATGATAGACGATGAAAACACCGGTGGGTTGGCAAGGCTTGGTCTTTGTGTACTCGACGATAAAGCCAGTGCGGATAAATTGCTCGAACATTTCTGGACACATCAATTTGAGCTTGCCGATTTTCTCGAGCAGGTCAAGAAATCCAAAAACACAAACCAATCGCAGATAGTAACTGATGTCAAGGTAGCAGCGGGTAGGCTTTCGGTGCCACTCAACGAGAATGGCTTTACGCAATGTGGTATAAGTGCGCGGACAGCATTGATATATTTCGATTATAAACCAGCGGGAAAGGCTTTTCTTTCGGCACTGGGAGAATTTATCACTCATAAAGACCCATTCGACGAACCTGCACGTATAGCGGGGGCTGTCTGCCAGATGATAGAGGCGATAGGGAATTGGAATGTACCCGATAGTACACAAACATTGGCGGATTTGATAGCTTCTGTCGGTGATTTCGGATTGCGTGGTACAAGCAGGCGTTACAGCAACAGCAGAGGGGTTGGTAAGGAAAATCCGCTTGCGAGAGCTGTCCGTATCAAAGCTCTTGAGGTGCTTGGTCGGATAGGCGACAAGGATGCACTGAATATAATAGTTCAGCTTGCTACTTTTCAGCAGGAAGATGTGTATTTGCAAGCAGCGGCGCGAATTGCATTGGCCAAAAGAGGAGTTGATGAGTCGGCGGGGTTGTTTTTGGATATGCTTGATCCTGCAAAGGAAAAAACCAGACGAGTCGGAAGACATGGTAATATATCGAAATTCATATCGGAAATAGATCCAAACTTAAAAAGCGAAGAAGATGTAGCATTGCTTGGTCTAAGCAGGCTGAATCGTCTTGATGCCCTTTCTTTGCCTCGAGCAATCGAATTGATAGGTAAAATCGGAAAATCTCAACGTGCAATTCGTTCAAAATCGGGTGGTAAGAGCCTGCAGGAACGATATGTTTTGAGTTTGATTTCCATAGGCCAGGGAGAAATACTCAGCAAATTAGCGGATTTGATAGCTCAGCCATCCGCAAGATCCGCTTATGGCAGAAATGCCCCCGAAGTATATTACTGGAACAATCAGACCGGTCAAAACAGGGATAAAGCATTTCTGTATATGATCCAAACCCTTGAGGGCAAAAAACAATTCGATGACCCTGATGCTGTCGTAAAGTTTGTCAAAGCGATACTCAAACGCGAACAGGAGATGCTTAAACCTGACGAGCAGACTCTTGAGAAATGGGAGCCTAAAAACAGTTTGGTCAAATTCGAAAGGCGATTGCTCGGTAGGTCGATATCGCAGGAAAATATTATGAAAACGAGTATGGAAATGCCTGTTATGGGTGGAGGCAGAATGCCTGAAATTCCACAATTGTTGAAAGGTAGAAGGGCAACCGGAGCGAATATCGGAGGAATGATTTCGCCGAAGCAAACCAAACAGAAAATTTCCATTTTGAATATCCCGTTTCCAACTACGAGTAAAAAAGGATATACGCAGTTGGCGGTAGAGGCGGGTTTGGAGTTGGTTGCGCAGCTGCCTAATGCACAACAATATCTGCAAGACTTCGGAGCATTTGCGTTGTACAAATATCAAGCTAATTTTGTTTTCTATAAGAAGGGCTTTAATAATGCACAAAACAATTTGGTAAGCATACTCGCCAATCCAGGCAGAGGTAAGTTGCAAAAGTATTTCGAGTTCTTAGCGATAAATCAACTTAAAGAAACAGAATCGCCCGAGCTTATCGGGCTTTTCGGGCAAGCGGCACAACAATCGTCCGATTCGGATGTAGTCTGTAAGCTTATAGATAGTGCGATGTATATCACGGTAAAGTTATTCGAAAAGCAGCTATTGGGAGAGACATCCGTACTTAGCAATAAGGATAAGATTTCGCCCGTTGCTTCGAAATGGCAGGGAGTGGTCAGCTCGACACATTATGACGATCTTTCTTGCAATCCGCTGGTAATTGTGTTGTCCGGATTGCAGATATATACACCTGCGATCGGATGGATCGATAGTGTGCTGGTAAATCAGTGCCAAAATAGCATTCCTGTTTCCGAACAAGCGGTAATGAATAGCGTAATTATCCTGCGCAAGCTCAATCCTGTCGGTAATCAGGATTTATTGAAACTTTATCTTGATATACTGTCTTGTAAAGTAAAACCCGAACAGAAGAATGTCAAAGCAAGAGAAGCTGCGCCAGCCGGTACTAATATGAGGGGTATGGGTGGCAGATCTCGTAGAGCTCGACGACCGAGGAAGCTTGGCTCGGGTATGTCGGGAAGAAGAACACAAATCGAGAGAAGAAAGCCCGAAGTACTTTTTGCTTATAATGCGGTCTGTCCGATGGTAATACAAGCTATCGGAGCGATGAGTTCGGTGGATACGCTTAGCATTCTTAAAAAACTCGCTTCGGATCGTCCCGATATGCTTGGTGTTATTGCGACGGAAATTTACAAAAAAGACATAAAGCTTGGCAAAACGATGATGCGGAACGTCATAACTTTAAGTTCGAGAGACCCGAGTCTTGCGGGGCAGGTACCGGTAATCATCGGATTTCTTATGCAGCATCCGAGCCCGTTTAGTTACGAAGCATTAGTAATGAGTATAATCAAAGGCGATAGTAATTCCGCAAGGTTCTGCCTCGAGTTATTGGAAAAGCAAATATCGGAAAAGACGTTACCGAAACAGCTTGACGTACCTGTAATGCTAAGATCAACACTTCAAGGTCTTGCAGCGAAGTTGCGAACAGATAGAAACGCCGATCGCTTACTAGATCAGGCAATAAAGATAGCGAAACAGCTCCATAATCCCGAACTTAACAAAGTAATTGCAAACATAGAGAAATACAGAGAAAAATTAAAAAGGATATCCGGACGAGGTAAGGGACAAAGAGGTAAGGGACAAAGACGCAGAACTCCGAGTCGCGGACGAAGAAGACGATAGAATAGATCTGTATGCGTAATCACACTATTAAGAATAAGTCTTTAGCTGTTAGTCCGTAGCTATTAGCTAAGAGGAAAGATGTTGGCTCTTAGTCCATAGTCATTGGCTAAAAGCCAAAAGCTAAAGGCTAAATGCTGCTATCTTAACATACGTATTTTATGGGGTCTTCGATGCCTACTTCTTTGAATGCATTTCTGCGCAAAATGCACGAATCGCACTTTCCACACGCAAGATTTCCATTCTGAGGGTTATAACACGACCACGTAATGGAATAATCTACACCAAGCTTAAGTCCCAATCTGATGATTTCCGGTTTGGACAGATTTATCAAAGGAGAATGGATTGTGATTTTTTTTCCTTCTGCTCCGAGTTTTGTGCCGAGATTGGCGAGTTTCTCGAAAGCATTTATATATTCAGGCCGACAGTCGGGATATCCGGAAAAATCTATCGCATTCGCACCGATGAAAATATCGCAAGATTCCGTTTGCTCAGCGTACGCTAATGCCATCGAAAGAAAGACCGTGTTTCTTGCGGGAACATACGTAGGGGGAATGTCTTTCGATATTTCGCAAAGATTTCTGTTTTCCGGAATGTTTTCTTTATCCGTAAGAGCGGAGCCTAAAAATAGCTTTTTATCGAGACGAATAATTTTATGTCTTCGTCCGAGACGATAATATTTTGCCACTGTTTTTGAATGTTCGATTTCGAGCTTATGCCTTTGTCCATACACAAAAGTAAGGGCATAACATTTAAATCCTTTGTCAATAGCATAAGCAAGCGTGGTAGTGGAATCGAGTCCGCCACTTA
>WFQY01000498.1 GCA_015486815.1 Phycisphaerae bacterium
AAATAGGATGGAGCAATATATTCTACACAGGAGAACAGCAATCGGATGAAGTATGTATTTGATAGTAATTCTTTTATTGATCTATTTAATCACTATTATCAAGATAGATTTCCCACCCTATGGAAAAATTTCCATACAATCGTTGCTGAAGGAAGACTTGTTTCCGTCAGAGAAGTCTTCAACGAGATCAGTTCAGCCAATGACGTTTTGGCCAGTTGGGCAAAGGACAATAAAAAATTGGTATTTTCAGAACCAACAGCTGAAGAGCTTAGATTTGTAGCTGAGATTTTTAATGTACAACATTTTCAGGCAATGATCCGAAGACAAGAAATTCTAAAAGGAAAACCTGTTGCAGATCCTTTTGTTATCGCTAGAGCAAAATTGCTTGACGCATATGTTGTAACTCAAGAAAAAAAGACAGATAACGCAGCTAAGATACCTAATGTATGCGAATACTTTAACATCCATTGTATAAACCTTGAGGGTTTTATGGAAAAGGAAAATTGGATATTTTAACCGCACCAACCCGAAAGCATTATTACCTCTTCACCGTCGAGTAAGCCAGCGAGCATCGGAATTATGCGAACGTCAGCGAATTGCTTCCGCCAAGTTTGCGTTTCCATCGTACCGAGCGGAGCATCACTTGCGACAATAAGTTTGTCTGTTTTGTGAGGGTAATTTTGCGTCAGCCAATCGATGATAGTTCTATCCTGATCGTGAAGATATACAATAACGAGATACGAATCGCTGTTGTGCTCGGAAGAAAATCTCGCACAGAAAACATTGCTGGCTCGTAAGAAGTCAATCAAATCACTGCTCGATGGTTTATAATCGTCGCTGAGCAGATGTTTACCGATATGCAGGGCGATAAACTGCTGGTCATCACCCGTGAGTGTGGAAATTTTTATTATCCTATTTCCGTTAACCGAATGACTCTCAATCTGCTCATTATTGTCAATCTCTTGTTCGTTCATATTGGCTTCTTTAAGTTTAGGCTCATCTTTGCTTTTATGCTCTTCGATCCATTGTTGGAGATTTTCTATCCACTGCTCTATCGACTGCTGAGAATCGCTGCGGATTTGCTGACGTGCAATCATTTCTGCGACCAACGGCGTTTCAGCGACAAAACAGCCGAAATATGACAACTCGAGACCTGCGTGCTGTTTCGCGGTATTAGCTAATCGCTGATAGACTTCGTCCGCTCTACTTTCGGTGTCAACGTCCGATACGAACACACCGATGGGAATATCTCCGTTTTGCGATGCGATATGCTTAATCGTCTGATACGCACCTATCAGCGATTCCCTTTCGGGATTGGTTATCACGCACAACCTATCGAGGGCGGAAAGAAGCTGATGTGAATAGTTGTTGAATTCGGGACCATAAACCAGCAGCAAATAGTCGAGCGAATCTATACGTTCGTCAAGCTGACCGATAATATCGTTTACCTGCTCTTTTGATTTTTGGCTATGTAATGTCTCAATGGGTTCCTCGAAATATTCATCTTTGGCAGTATCGGGTTTGATATTCTCGTTTGGTTTGTTCTGATGGTACAAATTAAATTGAGCAGACCACGATTGCAAATTTAGCAGCCCTACTTTCTTGCCGGTTTTTGCTAATGCTTTTGCAAATTGCCTTACCGAACCCATCGATTGCCATTTCAGATGCGAGCAGACAACACCGATAAATTCCGCTTTTGACTCGCTTTTGTTCAAATGACAATTCAAAAAACAAGACGGATCAGTCATTTCGGACTGATCCGTCCGTTGCGGTGGTGGTGGGTAAGGATGGTTCGTCGGTTTATTTCGTTTTACCGTATGTGCATTTCGAATTTTGTTCTGACTGCCATTACCGCCATCACTTTTTTCAGCCTTCATATCCGAAAGGAAAAAGTGCGCAATATTTGAAATTCTGTTGTTATCTTCTTCTGGCTTGCGGGCATCCACCAGTTTCGTCCTTATTCCACTTCGACGACAGAATTAAGCTCACCGAACGGATTGCTTTCGACATAATTATTGTATGGATCGTGCTGCCAAACACCATCGACGACATATCGATATTGATGCCTGCCTTTCTCGAGAGGTAGTAGCAGCTCCCAATCGCCATCGAATCCTTCTACGCGTTTCAGCAGGGTTTCGGCGGGCGACCAGTTGTTGAAATCGCCAGCGATAGCGACTGACTTCGCTTCGGGAAATTTCGCAAGAAACTTGACACCCTCAGGCGTCTGAGTAACGCCATAGATCATCTCGAGCTTCTTTTCCGCAGGAGCTTGCTTGTAGGATTCAGGCTCACTACCGAGCACCTTCGTTGATTCTTCAAGCAGCTTAGCTGCTCGCTCAGCTAATTCGTCTATCTCTGCGGAAAGATCGGGTGTTTTCGATATTGATGGTTCGAATATAACGATTACTTCGTCCGCAAGATGTGAAAAGTCCTTAAAGCCAACACTCGACGAATCATATTCGTTTATCGCTTGCCCGAGGGATGCACTCTCTTTCAGTTTTATATTGAAATTGACGTGAGTTTTGAACATACGATCGCTATAGCGTTTACGCATCTCCGCCAGCATCTCTCGTCCGAGTCTGGTTCGCACATCATAGAGGTTGGGTAGGATTTTTATTATCAGCTTCTGATCGCACTGCTGTTCGAGCAGCTCAAGGGTCTCGAGTTGCTTTTCCAAACCGTGAAGCGAGAAATATCCCGTTTCTACCGGAATAATCACGCCGTTTGACGCCCGCAGTGCATTAAAGGTGAGCAGCCCGACCGATGGCGGACAATCGATAATGCAATAATCATATTTGTCTTTCACCGCTTGAAGTGCCTGCGATAGTTTAAGTTCTCGACCTGGCACTCCTGCGAACTGCTGTTCGAAACCCGCAAGCTCAACTGTTGACGGTGCAAGATCAAAGTTTTTGCTTATCTGCCATGTGATTTTATCGAGAGTCAACGGTTTATCTTCGCGAGCGCACAGCACATCATAGATACTCATCTCGATTTGCTCCTCAGGCACCGCCAATCCTAACGACGAATGCCCCTGAGGATCCATATCGATCAGTAAAGTTCGTTTGTTCTTCAATGCCAAGCAAGATGATAAATTAATCGCTACCGTCGTTTTGCCACAACCACCTTTCTGATTGGCAATAGATATTATATTCATAACCTAATCCCCTATTTATTTAACCGTACCACTTAACAGCCAATTCCACAACTGACTATTAAGTTGTCCTGATATCAATGTAGTTATCGGCATATCGGGTCTGATAACTTTATTTTCTTATCGGACTTTTACGGTACTTTTGTTTTTCGGTTATTCTACCGCTATCGGAAAAGCGAGTTTGCTATCGGGGCTTTTCGCTATTTTGGTAACCACTTCGATAAACCATTCATAGCGGGGATATTTTTTATAACCTTTTGGGCTGGTTGGAGATTTATCGGAGGGAATTTCGATTTCGGTATCGACGGTCAACGGCTGAGCTTTACGGACGGGGCGATCTTTTAGTAGTGAGATTGGATTTTCATAAGTTCTTGTTGTCCTGTATTCTGTTTTGCTTGCTCGTTTGACTTTTGCGTGTTTTATGCATACCAGTATCAATAAAAGCTCTTCGACGAGTAATTCCGTATTAAATTTCTGTTCTATGCGGACTTTAACTTTCTCGCCACGTTTGAATTTATCGTGTTCAGCCAGCAGGACAGGGGCGGCTGTTCTCTTTTGTAATATCCAGAAATACGCGAGAAAACCAACAGGTATCATCCCTAAAATTTCATAAAATCCGCCCATTACATAAGCTGTCAGGAAATAAGGCTTGGGAGCGGACGCAAAATAATGTCCCAAAACACCAGCTCCTAACAAATTCCATATTATCGCGATAAAGCCAGCACACTTGAGCTTATCGGAAACGGAACGCATAGGAAAGAAACGATACCAGCCAGCTCCGGCAAATTTCGGGGGCAGTATCCGTTTGTAGCCGGAAAATATAAACAAAAAACCGATGACGAATAACGGCATCCCAATCAGTGTGAACAAATATGGCATAAAGTAATATTTCTTTACCAGAAACGCTTCGTTGGGATTTTGCGGATTTCGATAGGCAGTAACCGTTTGGCCGACTTTGAACTTGTTTATAATAGACAAAGCAAAGCTATGATTGCTGGTTCTGAAAGGAATAGGTGTATATTGCTCGGACACATAGCCGATGCCGTTGACTTTGTATCGATAGCGAATTATGGGCTGATATGAATGAGTTGTTCTGTGATTGCTTGTATAGGTTTTGGTTTTGATAGTTGTCGAATCGACGATAGCTTTGACGGGTACAAATGTGGTGTACCGGTGATATTGAGTATGGATGCCGACGATTCCGCCTACGGAAATCAATAGTCCTATACAGGCGAATAAACCTCCGAAAATGAAATAAAACTTCGACATATGTCTTTCGGTAATACGATTTTACATCACATATATTACAATGCCACCGCTTGCTTGCATAGCTGCAAGGAATATGTGTACACATATAATATATAACGTTTATGCGAACCAAATGCTATAACAAATTTCAATTCATAGCGTATGGTGTAGCGTGCGTGTCTTGTGTGAGTTTGTAATAATAGAAAGTCGGTTGTAGGTCGGTCAAATCAGCTTCGTTCTGACATTCTAACATTCTTAAGAATGTTAGAATGTTCCAGATGGGTATAAAATCGCTGTTTCGATGTAAATTTTCTTATTCTGATATTTACCAACGGCATGCTTCGCACTTAAGAATATCAGAATGAGAATTGCGGAATACATGCGAGAAACGCAAGATTTAAGCGTTTTGGGATTTTTGGACAGATGAGATTGCTAGCCCGCATTTCTCACAAGAAAAGACTGTTTTTTTGAAGTAAAAAGCCTTACTATTGGATTTACAAAAAGTTACGGAATTGTCCGTAATCCAAATAGAAAGGCTTTTATATGACAGAGTGTAATCAACAA
>WFQY01000499.1 GCA_015486815.1 Phycisphaerae bacterium
CTATTATGGGCTTAGTCAGATAATCATACGCCCCTATTTTCATCGCCTCGACAGCGGAATCTATCGACCCGTATGCTGTTATGATAATAGCTAATATTTGCGGATAGTTGACCTTGAGAAATCGCAAAAATTCCATACCATCAACATTAGGCATATTCAAATCGCTTATTGCTATTTCTATTGGCTGATGTTCGAGAATATCTTTCGCCCGTTCGAAATTGTCAGCTGTGAATACCCTATGCCCTTCGATTCTGAGAAACTCGCCGAGCGAATCGAGAACTATCTTATCATCATCGAGTAAAAGGATATTAGCGGAGGTCTTTTCGCTATCCGCAGACTCGTCAATCTGTTTTTCATATTCCGCTATTACCATCTTATTTCCTTCTATGCAATGCTCAACGACATTCTAACATTCTTAAGTGCGAAGCATGCCGTCGGTGAATGTTAGAATGTCGATAAACCATTTAAAACTACCCTTTTAGTGCGACTTTCCTCATTCTAACATTCTTAAGAATGTTAGAATGTCCCCGAGCTACCAAATTTTACACTGGTCTCAATGTTATAATAAGCTTTGCTCCGCCCGATTTTCCATCTTCCGCACGAATATCTCCGTTATATTGCTCGACAATTTCCCTTGAAATTGCCAACCCCAACCCCGTTCCTTTCTCGGGCGGTTTAGTGGTATAAAACGGATCGAACAAATATTCTCTCTCTGCCGGCAGCCCAACGCCCGTATCTTCGAATATCACATCGACCATACCATTTTTCATCTGCGAGGTTATGGTAATCACACCATTAGCTGCAGGGTCAACTTTGCGCTTTTCTGCGATCGCATCTATTGCATTTTTCAGCAGATTGCAAAACACCTGATACAATTTCGTTCCGCCAGCAGGGGCAATCTCATCCGAAAGCATCGTTACCACATTTATTCGCTCTGCTTTTATATGAGCAGAAAATGTCTGAACCGCCTGCTCAATCAATTCATTAACGGAAACCCTCTCGCTTTTCGACTGCCCATTCTTTGCAAAACTTGAAAGGTCTGTCAGTATCTCATTTATCTTGCCCAACGCATCTTTCGCTGAACCCAAATATTCCGCAAGCTTTTCAGGCGACGCTGACTCTATATCATCATTCAATCGCCTTAACGCAAGATTGATATACCTTATCGAACCATCGAGCGGATTATTTATCTCGTGTGCAATTCGAGCAGCAAGCCCCGTCATTCCGATAAACTTACCGTTACGGAGATTTTCGTCCGCCTGCTCTTTCGCAAATCGATGCACCCTAACCGTTACAAAAAACAATTCCTTACCATCGAGTTTTGCAGGTAGATTTGCGATTTGCAGATCCGCAATCTGCAATTTTCCGTCTATTTCCAGCTCCAAGCCGAATAGCTTTACATCTTCCCCGCCCACAGCTACATCGCTGACAAGTTCAGCCAGATTAATCTGCACCTGCTCGCCCGATAATGCAGGCAGCTGACCATCAACTTTCGTCAAACCACCAGCCAGCGAACTGGCTGCCAATATCCTACCCGTTATATCCGCTAACCAATGATAATCATCAAGCAACGCGAGAATATGCAATATCAGCCTATATTCAGGCGTCTCCGATGATAACTCATATATTTTCTGTGTCGATGTACCCATTTCTGTTTCACAAATGAACCAATGTCTCATTTGTGAACATCGACACAATAACCGATGGATTTTAGTTGCGCAAAACGAAAAAAGAAAAGATAAGAGGATAAAAGGAAAAACTATGAAAAGCGTTTGGGCAGGCGCGAAGGCCTGCCCAAATCAAAAAATCCAACAATTACCCTAATATCGCCTTGAGGTCCTCTTCAGGCGTGCCTATAGGCATAAGGTTGAAATTCTCTACCAATACATTCAATACCGGTGCGGTAACGAAAGCAGGCAGCGTCGGTCCGAGCCTGATATTCTTCACCCCAAGATGCAAAAGCGAAAGCAAAATACACACTGCCTTCTGCTCATACCACGAAAGTATCATCGACAACGGCAGCGAGTTTACATCCGTATCAAACGCCTTCGCAAGAGCAAGAGCTATCTGAATCGCAGAATACGCATCGTTACACTGTCCTATATCCAACAACCTCGGAATACCGCCGATATCGCCAAACTCCAATTTGTTAAACCGATACTTCCCGCACGCTAACGTCAAAATCACGCAATCGTCCGGAACAAGCTGAGCCATCTGAGTATAATAATTCCTGCCACTTCTCGCTCCGTCGCAACCACCTATCAGGAAAAAGTGCCTAATCTTGCCCGCTTTGACCGCTTCTATCACCTTATCAGCCACCGATAACACCGCATTGCGTGCAAAGCCAATCGTGATATACTTTTCCTCGCCATCTTCCTTAAAACCCTCAGCCGCCAACGCTGCATCTATAACGGGCTTAAAGTTCCTATCGCTTATATGCACCACACCAGGCCAACCTACAAGCCCACAAGTAAATATTCGCGATTTATAACTATCGCGAGGCTTCTGAATGCAATTCGTCGTCATCAAAATCGCACCGGGAAACGCATCGAATTCCTTCTGCTGATCCTGCCAAGCTCCGCCATAATTACCAACCAAATGTTTATACTTCTTCAATCCCGGATACGCATTGCAAGGCAGCATCTCACCGTGAGTATATACATTGATGCCCGTCCCTTCCGTCTGCTTGAGTAGCTCTTCCAAATCTTTCAAATCGTGTCCGGAAACGACGATCGCTTTGCCCTTCACCGGCGTTATTCGAACCTTAGTCGGCTCAGGATGTCCATAAACGCCAGTATTAGCGGAATCCAAAAGCTCCATCACACGAATATTGATTTCGCCCCATTTGAGATTCTTCTGAGTAAGCTCAGCTATATCCGTCGGATTATCCGCAAGATAACTCATCATCTCGTGAAACGCAGCATAAACGCTATCGTCTTCCTGCCCGAGAATCTCCGCATGGTCAGCATAAGCAGCTGAACCTTTGATGCCATACGTCAACAGCTCCTGCAAGCCTACAATATCCGCACCGAGCTGTTCAATGCGCTTGGCAATCGAAATCTCTTTTGCCTGCTCGAGCAGACCCTCGACACTGTCAGCAGGCTTCCAACTCGCAGGCCCCGCAAGCTCAGCGGAATCACCGCCAGCATCAATATACATCTGCCTTGCTTTATCACGCAAAGCAGCTCCCTTGAATATCCAATCCTTAATTACTTCCGCATCAAAATTGACATTCGTTACCGTAGCGAATAACGCCTTGATAACAAACACGTCAATTTCTTTGTCTTTTGCGCCGAGCTGCCTCGCTCGATGTGCATACTGCGATATACCCTTGGAAACGTAGATAAGTAAATCCTGCAAAGCCGCTGTCTGCGGATCCTTACCACATACCCCCTTTACAGTACAGCCACTACCTTTAGCTGTCTGTTCGCATTGATAACAAAACATATCCATAACTCGATCCCTTTCTCTCAAAACAATATAACTTTACAAAAAAAATGTTTTACACTATTAAGAATAAGTCCTTGGCTATTAGTCCGTAGCTATTAGCTAAAAGCCAAAAGCTAAGGACTAAATTTGGTTAGCTTAACGTCCATTTTTTGAGTAATTCTTAAAAATTGTTGTCAATTCCGAAAGACGTGTTTTTGAAAAATGGTCATACATCTGCTTATTAATTTTGAAAATCAAGTCGCCCATAAAGCACTTTTTACCATCACATATCCGCTTTTTCAACAAACAGTTGTTAGGCTTCATCGGGCCATCAATAGCCTGATATATATCAAGAAGCGTTATTTTCTCAGGCGATTTCGCAAGCGTATATCCTCCCGTCGGACCATAAGCAGCTGTTACTATTCCCGCTTTACCCAACAGCTGAAGCACTTTTGTGAGATGTGCTTGTGAGACCTGCAATATTTTACTCATCTGCCTTGCGGAAAGCCTAACTTCCCGCATCCCCGCAAGCAAAATTGCAGAATGAAGCCCAATAGCGCTCGCCTCCGAAATATTCAATATACTATTAACCATTTATTACACTCTCCAAGCTATTACATGCTCTCCGTTAACCGCAGTTTCTTAACATCTTACATTGTTCCCGCTATTCTCTTTCCTCCTGCCTCACCGCATCTTATTGACTTATTACATCTTCCCTACCTACCGAATTGTCCTCGCTCAATCCATTCTCCCTGCTATTATACTTCCCTGACTATTACATCGTCCCAGCTCACCAAGTCTTCCCTGCTCACATCATTCTCCCTGCCATTGCACTTCCATACCTATTACATCTACATCATCCAAACTCACTGCATTTACCTGCTATTATATTTTCCCGACTTATTACATCCCCTTAACACTTAAACTCAAATCTAATAATTAGGTATTGTCATATTATAATACCAAGATATTACAATAACATCATATTACGATACCGCTTATTTGTCAAGCAACTTATCAGAGAAATTTTCATAGCGGACTCTATTATTCTCGACTTATCAAACTTCCCCCGACTTACGACATTTCCTCGTCTTGTTACATCTCCTAAGCTTGCTATATTTCCTCAGCTTAATACATCTTCCCGTCTTATTGCATTCTTTCATCAGCTAAGCTCAAACCCACAATGAGGTATTATCGTATTATAATACTTAAATACCACAATGCCTCTTAGCTACCAACCAGATTATCAGAAAAATTTTCATAGCTGACCACATTGTTATCAGCTTATTAAACTTCCCCGACTTACTACATTTCCTCGTCTTGTTACATCTCCTAAGCTTGCTATATTTCCTCAGTTTAATACATCTTCCCGTCTTATTGCATTCTTTCATCAGCTAAGCTCAAACCCACAATGAGGTATTATCGTATTATAATACTTAAATACCACAATGCATCTTAGCTACCAACCAGATTATCAGAAAAATTTTCACATAAATATTGATGCAATTTTTGTTATCCCCGGAGTATTTACAATCGAAAATCCGCACTGACGAATTAAGCTAACAGTCTTTAGTCTGTAGTCTTTAGTCCTTAGCTTTTAGCTAATCGCTACGGACTAATAGCTAAAGACTGATTCCAAATCGCTTGACCTTATCAAATCAAAAGTCGCTTCGAAAATAAACTTTTGATTGTCAGCAACAGATTTCTATTGATTTTGTTTGCCCCCCCTAAAAAAATTCCATTATTTGACAGAGACATCATTGATGTATATAATGGCAACTGTTTCGAAACAAGTCTTGCGGGAGCAATAGAGATTTTGGATAGAATGGTAAGTTAGCCCAATGGAGAAAAAATGGCAGAAACGGTATTCACAAAAGTAGATTATGACCTTGGTTCATTGGTCAAGTACATTGGCTTGGGTGAGATTGGTTTGCCGGATATTCAGCGCCCTTTTGTCTGGAAAAATGCAAAGGTGCGCGATTTGTTTGATTCAATGTACAGAGGGTATCCGGTAGGTTATTTGTTGTTCTGGAAAAACGGATTGGCCGACTCTTCACGAAATATTGGCATCGACAATAAACAGAAACCACCTCGCCTCGTAATTGTAGATGGTCAGCAACGTCTTACATCACTTTATGCTGTTATCAAGGAAATTCCGGTCTTACGGGAAAATTTTGAAAGTGAACAAATCCATATCGCTTTTAATCCACTGGAAGAGAGATTTGAGGTTGCCGATGCTGCCATTCGTAGAGACAAGACCTTCATTCCAAATATTTCTATTCTTTGGGAAGACAATGCCCGTGTAACGCAAATTATTCGGAAATATACTGATCAACTTAAAAGCTCGAGAAATATTACAGAACTGGAAGAACGGAAAATAGAAGATTCAATTGAAAAATTAAGAGGCTTGTTGAGCTATCCTTTTACCGCTCTGGAACTGTCTTCAGATATTGATGAGGAGAACGTATCTGATGTTTTCGTGCGAATCAACAGTAAAGGAACGCCATTAAATCAAGCCGACTTTATCCTAACATTGATGTCCGTATTTTGGGATGAAGGACGAGCTGAACTCGAACAATTTTGTCGTGAATCCCGCAAACCATCAAAAGGCAATGCGTCCCCATTCAACCACTTTATCGAACCCTCACCTGATCAGTTGCTCAGGGTAGGAGTTGGCGTGGCCTTTAAGCGTGCCAGACTGAAGTACGTCTATTCGATTTTACGTGGCAAGGATTTGGAAACTGAAAAGTTCAGTGATGAGCGTCGGGAGCAACAATTCGCATTACTCAAAGATGCGCAGCAGCGCACATTGAATTTACAATATTGGCATGACTTTATGAACTGTATTCGTCAAGCAGGTTTCCGCAGCGGCAAGATGATCAGTTCGCAAAACAACCTACTGTTCTCTTACATTCTTTATCTGATCGGACGCACAGAATACAGAGTACCCGAGTTTGATCTACGCCGAGCGATTGCCCGTTGGTTTTTTATGTCTGCGGTCACTGGTCGCTTTACTGCCTCGCCAGAATCGGCAATGGAATTTGACTTGGCCCGGTTGCGGGACGTTAATACTGCTGAGGATTTTCTAAAAACAATTAGTCACATCTGTGACATAACGCTTACTAATGATTTTTGGGCGGTATCGTTGCCTAATGACCTGGCAACATCATCTCCACGAAGCCCATCTTTATTCGCATATCAGGCAGCGTTGGTTCTTTTGGACGCAAATGCTTTGTTTTCCAAAATCAAAGTTGCGGATCTGCTTGATCCGTCAATACATGCAAACCGTTCAGTTGTTGAGCGGCACCACCTTTTTCCGAAAGGCTTCTTAAAAAAAGTGGGAATCACTGCAATCCGTGATATCAATCAAATCGCCAATTATGCACTGATGGAATGGGGTGATAATGCCGACATTTCAGATCAAGCACCGGCAGAGTATTTGCCTGCAATGAAAAAACGATTTAGCCAAGCTGAATTGAATCAGATGTATCGGTTACATGCCCTTCCGGAAAACTGGGAACATATGCACTATAAGGACTTTTTAGAGAAACGTCGTGAACTAATGGCACGGGTAATTGCCGAAGGATACAATACTCTCGTTACGGAAAAAACCGAAAAAGATTTGGAAGAAACTAAATTTGATCTGTCAACTATTTTGGTAAATGGTGAATCAGAAGCGGTAGAGTTCAAGTCTACTCTACGAACGAATCTCCATACTGGTAACAAAGACCCTCGTATGGAACTATCTGTGCTAAAAACTATAGCTGGCTTCCTAAATACAAATGGTGGCATACTTGTGATAGGTGTCTCAGATAATAGTAGCCCAATAGGTATTCAATCTGATGGTTTTGCCAACGAAGATAAAATGAGTTTACATCTAGTAAATATTATAAAATCCCGCATGGACCCTGCAGCTATGACAAACATTCATGCTCATTTTGATGATTATGACGATTGTCGGGTGATGGTCGTTAAGTGCCACAAATCACCCACACCAATCTTTTTAAAAGACGGAGATATGGAGCGGTTTTATATTCGTACTGGTCCCTCCACCACAGAGTTGAGCGCCAGTCAGACACAAGAATATATAAAACAACGATTTAAGGCCCAACAAATCGCTGCACTTGACCGCTATTCCGCTAACGTTCCATAGCGGTGGGTGAACTTGGTCGTTAACTGAATTTTCTTTTTTCTTCACCTTCTCAGCCAGTGTCTCGCCGACGGCCCTCTGCAGACTCAAATTTTGAGAATCTTTTGTAAGGTGCTGTAATACTCTTATGATTAAGCTAACAGCTACAGACTAATAGCTAATAGCTTTTGCCCTTGGCTAACAGCTTTCGGCGCCTGTCATTTTTAATTTTTCATTGTTTATTTTTAATTTTGAATTTCTCACGTTTTCCACCAGCCAGGCTCTTTAAGATAATGCTTCAATGC
>WFQY01000500.1 GCA_015486815.1 Phycisphaerae bacterium
ACATTCAATAATTGGCTCTGCGAACGTAAAAACTAACTTCTATATCCAACGTTTGATTCAGCAAAATCTCCATAATCCGGGAGAATCACAAACGAATATTCCGTCAACACTTCTACAGATGTCTCCTTTTTCAGGTGATAGATTTTTCAATGTTTCAAAAGGAATATCCATATTAACAATACGTAATTTCGAATTGCCAAGTACCATGTTTCGGAAAACCGAGTAGCTATATGAATTGCCGGAAAGATGACAGTTTACTTTCATCGCAGTATCATCTCGCAAGTTATCTGCCGAGATATCTGTCGTCGGATCAATGTATCCGGGTTTATCGGGTTGGGTGAAAGGCATTGCCCAATCCAACACCCTTTCTTCGTTATGAATAGCAATAAATAAATCCTGCATATTTTTGAAAAGACAACCCGAAACGGAAGCTGTAAACTCGGAATTAGCTGATGATGAGTTTACTCGAATGAAACATTCGAGGCCATCTATTAGGCAATTTGAGATCAGAACATCTTTCATGTTTCCGTTCACGCACAACAGCACCTGTTCGCCATTTGCCTTTATTTTACAATTATTAATTGAGATTCCCCACGAATTTGATAGTTTCTCTGTTCCTGGGTAGTAATTTCTCTGATTTATGCCTCTCTCTATCCACGATGTTATAACATTGCCCGATTTCTCGAAAATACAGTTATCGAAAGAAACGTTATAGACATCGGTATGGTAAAAATCACATTCTTGAATGTAACGCCATTGTATTCCGTCGGGTCCGGTGACAATTCCTTTATTATGTCGTGGAGGAGTTCTTCCTATTCTGACTTCTTCGGGAGGGTTAACACATTGATATAGTTTGCCATCGTTCAGGCAGAAGTCGGCTGTTTTGTATTCGTTTCCGTCGGCGTAATCTGCCCATGAGCCTGTGTATATCAAACAAGTTCGACCGAAAATGTTCTTATATTGACGATTTATTATATTGGTGTATGAAACATTATAAACATCTCCGACCTCTACAACGGTGCTGGCATAGTCCGTTCCGCAAAGCGACAATCCATCATCATAGGTGGTCAAATCGATATTTCTTATTATCGCATCGTGTCCGTTATTCAACTTTATACCATCCTTGTCGCCTACAAGCTTGACGTTTTCGATGAGCAGCCTCTCCCAAGTTACGATATATAACAAGTATTGAAAAGGTCCACCATCGACGCAGGTAAAATTTCTTATCGTTAGATTTCTGACACGGAAGAAACCGAGTTGCGCCCTTAATCCGTAAACGAGTTGCGGTTGAGCTTCGAAACCATTCACAGATATTTCCAGACCGTCAACTATTATATTTTCGTCATATGTGCGGCTCAGCGCCCCTCGGTTAATCAGAACATTACAATAAGGAGCGGTTTTTCTAAAAACGACCCCCGGCGCGCAGAGTAGCTTTGTGTTAGAATCGAGTATGATTGTCTTATTCAGATCATAGATTCCCGGTTTATCGATCACTATCAAACCACCACCAAGTAGTGTTGTTTGCAACGCATCGACATTTTTGTCCGCTGAAGCAGCTGACGAAAAGCCCAAATCAGCCGGTCTTTTAATTTTCTTCATATCCCATTCTGCCATAATACACTCTTATCTTTTCTGTGTTGTTTGCATTGAAACTCAGCTATCCAAACATAATTTAACCAAGTCATCAATATTAGCTATAGCAAGACATACGACGGTATCAGCTGCTCCATAATATATCTTAACCTCACCATTGTCTTCCAAAATCATTCCTCCGGGGAAAATAACGCTACCTCGATATCCGTTAAGTTCATAATCCGCCTCCGGACTTATCAATGGCTCATCGTACATACCGACTATCCTGGCGGGATTGTCAATATCTAACAGCATCAAACCAGTGTAATATATCTTATTCCAATTCGGTTCCCACGCAGGAAGATTTTCCTCGATTTTCTTGACAGCGTGAAATATGGTTAGCCATCCTTTATCTGTCTTTATTGGCGGAGCTGCCGGGCCTATTTTGGCATTACCGAAAGGAATCTGTTCCGAGGCAAGCAATAGTTCCGATCTGCCCCAATATTTGCAGTCTTTCGAACGTGATATCCAAATATCGAAGGCTTCGTCGCTATTCTTTCCATATCTTGCAAAAGGCCTCTCCAATCTGACAAATTTGCCAGCTATCTTTTCGGGAAATAATACCATATTGCGATTATCCGGAACGGTTTTGGTAACAACTTCAAAATGCTCAAAATCATCAGTAACCGCAATTCCGCCACATACGCCATAAGTGGTGTCTATCGCAAAGCACATGTAACATCGTCCATCAATTACAGTAAGTCGCGGATCGTATGTCCTTTTAATCTTTTCTTTTCCACCTGAAAGCGAAAAACAGGGTTTATTTTGCACTGTCCATTTTATTCCATCGTCACTAAAGGCAAGTCCTATATTGGTCTGAAAGCGTGCAATCTCTTTTGTCCTGCCGGAAAAGAAATTGCCATAATCTTTCTTGGTAAGCCCAAAATCATTCCGAAATACCATCACATACTTACCGTTGAATTTTACTACGCCGGCGTTAAAAACTAACGATGATTCATACGGGACATCCTTTTGGCTAAGAATGGGATTGCCGGCATATCGCTTAATTATAAGGCTGGATTTTATGTTGTAGTTTACTCAAACTGACCGATTTTATGCCGCGAGGAGTTTTTCCAAGCGCTGAATAACAGGTTTTTCATGGCTATATTTGATAACATCTCGAGCGTTCTCCTGCCAGACTATCCGACGCATTCTGTCTTTGAGTTTGCTGATCGGTTCAAGTCGTAGCACTTTCTTGGATTTGTTTTGGCCTTTTGCACATTGGGCTTTAATTCCAATATGAGTCAGGCAGGCATAAGCGCAATCGACCAGGTGCAGGTGTCTAACTACAGCCCGGTATCGTTTGACACGATAATCGCCAAGCCCCAAATGCTGTTTCTCGTCCTTGATCAACATCTCAATAGACCATCGTTTAAGATAGTCGGCAACAATAGTTTTCATCGACGCACGCAGATTATTTGTAACAATTGCGATATGTTTACCTGCTGCCGCTGCTTCACGCACCTGAGGCAGATGAAGCCATATCGGAGACGCAATAATTACCGCATCCAAACCGTCATGTCTTATAAAATCGGTGTAGTCCGTGTAGATCGCCCCACCATACGCGTCAGCAGCTTTCTCCGCCTTCTCACGCAGAGGGTCCATCCATACCGCAACTTCCGCATCATCCAAACTATTCAGTGCCGGACCAAACATCGTTACACTGGCCCCGCAACCGGCAATACACAATCTAATCTTTTTCATTGTCTATTGTCTTTCAAATATTTCTTTATAAAAGTTCAATGACAGAGCATGATATTCATCGATAGTTTTTGGATCAGTGATTGGAGGCTGGATTCCGTGATGCTCCTCAACCTCAACGGCTAAGCGTCTGATTTGACTTTTAGCAGTCAGTTGTGAAAGAGCCTGAAAATCAACGACACCGGCACCCGGGCTTACTATATTACCATCCGGGAAAGTGCAATCCTTCAAAT
>WFQY01000501.1 GCA_015486815.1 Phycisphaerae bacterium
GTTCTTATCTCTCTTGATTTTCATCTTGCAAAGACAAAAGAAAAAGTCGGCCAGATACGAGCGGTTCGGTTGACTTATGATGATGGCACTTCGAATTTTGTCTATGTTTATAAACACAAGAGACTGCCCGACAGCAAAAAAGGCTGGTATCGTATAAGGGTACCGAGAAAAAAGACAAAATCGGTAAAGCTTGAGATTGTGTGTCTGTTTCGCGAGAGTTTAAAAAGAGGACACGGAATAGCAATTAACGAAATACAGGCCTGGGTCTTGGGAGATGGTAAGTTTAATCAGGATGCGCCAAAGGGTAAGCTCGTTTCCATTAAACTGACGCCCGGCAATAAACCCGAAAAACCGTGGCGTGAGGTTGCAAATTGTTATCAGATGGACTATCGGGAGCATGGCGTTTCCGATGCGCTGGTTGATAAAGAGACGGGCAAAGAACTGATCAAACTATTACGAGAAATGAATGTGCAGGGACTACGTTTTCCGGGTGGATTTTTGGCGTATGTATATTTGCCCGAAAAGGAATCGCAGGTAGATTTATATCCTATCTGGAAGCAGGGTCCCCGTGCGTATCCTTATCAGAATTGGCCGAGCCCGAAGGACTTTTTCCGATTTTGCAAGAAAGGCGGTTTTCTCGCGATGTATCAGATTAATCCCGCTTTTTGGTATGATAAGCACGCTGGCAGGGTATATCGCACGCGATCATTCAGCGGCACAAGCTATTTCGGCGTAACCGACGAAGATCACCTTCCGGACGCTGTCAACGAAGTTAAGCAATTAGCAAAATGGTGCAGTAAAAACAAAATTAATGTCCTCTGGGAAGTAGGCAATGAAGACGCACCGAAATTTAACCCCGAAGATTTTGCGGAAATAACAGATGCTTTTATTAAGGGTATAAAAGAAGTTGACCCCGACGCTCGATTCGTTGTGTATGGCGATTCTTATAGCTGGTCAGACCATAGCTATCAGAACAAATTTCTGCCAGCGTTAAAAAAACAGGGAATAAAGTCTTTTGATTATTCGAGCGTGCACGTCTATCTTAACACTGGCAATCCACCCAAAAACGGACAGGATTTTATCACAAATACAATTAAACAATGGAATGATTTAAGACACCTATTTTTCAATAGCTATCAGAAGAATGTATGGAAACACGGATTTAAAAAGGCAGAGATGTTTTTTAATGAGTTCAATATCGTCCATTCTCCACGGTTGACTGATTTGAGTCTGGAACATTGTGCTGGTAGAGGTTTAGCGGAAGCAATTCTGTATCCTTGGGTATGGAATATCGCAGGGATTTGTTATCACGATCTCGTGCGTAATGGGCGATGTTTTGAGAATTGGTTTCAAAGGCTCGATTACTATCCCGATTTTCCCGCTGGCAGGCGATATTATCTTCAGGTAGATGGCCAAATGATAAGACTGATAGGTCAGCACTGCAAAGGCAGAGTAATATATGCAAGCACCAATCACAGAATAGTAGCTACCCGGCAGACAAATGGTGTTTATGTAACTATTGTTAATACGGAAAAGAAATTCAAACCGTATAAAATCACGATAGATGATAACGCATTTACCCCGAAAAATGTGGTCAAACATTGCGTATATGTGAAATCACCCGACAGTAAGGATTATGACTATTATCTGAATACGGAAAAATTAAGACTTACCGAAAATGAAAGCATAAAATTTATTGTAAAGCCATATAGCGTAACAGCTATCAATATAACAGAGAAGGAGTAATAATAATGTTGCGTATTTTGAAGAAAAGCAAAGAAAATTCCGCTGGCTTCACACTCATCGAACTTTTGGTTGTAGTTGCGATTATTGCGGTACTGGTAGCAATCCTGCTGCCTGCTCTTAATGCCGCGAGAAATGCCGCTAAAACGACAATATGCCTTTCGAATTTAAGGCAATTAGGAACAGCGAACACATATTACGCTGAAGACTATAACGACAGGCTGCCCTATGGTGGCGGTTCGATACTCTGGTATAATTACGCTGAGAATACGGTAAAACTCCTTATGCCATATATCTATGGAAAAGAGCTTAAAGACGAAAATAATGCTAACCGTGCCCGTCGAATGGAAATTTTTCACTGTCCGATGGATAATCCGAATGATGGCATAGGGTTTGAGCAGTTCTGGCATAGGACGAGTTATAATCTGCTATGGCAGGTACAGGGGCAAAAACTCGAAGCGGAAATGCACTGCAGCGATCTTTCCAGCTTGTGTCCGCATTATGATTATCACATGGTTCCGACAATGGCATCGCGCGCACCGTTGATGAGAGATATTTACTGGCATATCGACGGAACAAAGATAAACTATCTATTCTGCGATATGCACGCGGAAACAAAAGGCAAGGGATACAAAGAACCGTTGCTGATGAATCAATAAACGAGACAAATTATTCATTACCATTATCAGAATCCTCAGGCAGTTGAAATCGCTTTCCCGATTCCGTCCATGCGTCGTAATAATCGGTTTTGTGTCTTCTTTTGCTCGGCGGTATTCGAAGGCGATTTGCAAGACGATGGCTGACCGCTGCTATCAATGCGAACACAAGAATCAATCCGAGAGCAACAAGCACCCATAACAAAAATGCCCGCGTAAGCAAAGTCCGTTTATCAGGAGATAATCTTTTTGCCGACGCAGTAGGCTTGGTAGATGCAGCTGAATTCTGCTGCCACGGCATCTGCTTTATCTTCGCTAACTCATACGACGTATGGATAGAGACCCCTATCGCAATTACTATCATAATTGCCCCTACACTCAGGATAACCCAGCCAATTGTTCTGGACTTTTCCGGTATATCGAGTTCTCTGCGATAGATATCCGCCATATACTTCTCTTATACATTCCAGCCGAGATTTTTTCGAGGGTCTTCTGTTACCTTAGCAATCTTTTCCAGACACTCATCAAATTCCGATGCCTTTATTTTCGGTACGACAATTTTCACAACAGCATATTGATCGCCTCGTTTGGACGTCTTCGGATTGGGCACTCCCTTACCTTTGAGTCTTAGTTTCGCTCCGCTACTCGTACCGGGCGGAACGGTTATCACAGCGGGGCCGTCTATCGTTGGTATGGTTATTTTCGCACCCTTAATAGCTTCCGTTACCGTTATCGGCAAATCGATATATATATCGTTGCCTTCTCTTCGAAAAAATTTGTGTGGTGTGATGTGAGTTATGATATACAAATCACCCGGCGCACCGCCAGCGAGACCGGGCTGACCTTTTCCTCTGACACGAATTTTCGTACCTTCCGTTACGCCAGCTGGTATCTTGACTTCGATAGTCTCGGGCATAGGTTTGTCAGGACTTTGTATTTGCAAGCGAAGCTTAGTACCCCAAACAGCCTGCTCGAACGGAAGCGTTACGTGATGTTCCGTATCTTGGCCCCTCACCGGCGAAGCCTGCCTGCTCCGCCTGCCAGCAGTTTTACCGAACGGCGAACGTCTCCCGAAAATCTCACTGAATATATCTCCTATATCATCAAAACCAACTCCGCCTGGTGATGACGAACTCGACCACCTATAAACCTGTTCCCCGCCCGGGCCATAATGCCATTGAGGTCCCGACGATGCGCCCGTACCCATACCTACGCCCGCTTTGCCGAACTGATCGTAAGCTGCCCGTTTTTTAGGGTCGGACAATACCTGATACGCCTCCTGTATCTCTTTGAACTTCTCGGTAGCATTAGGGTCTTTGCTTACGTCAGGATGATATTTCCTGACAAGCTCACGATATGCCTTTTTTATCTGCTCATCGGTAGCGTTTCTCGATACACCCAAAATGTCGTAATAATCTCTTCCCGCCATAATTAATCAGACTCCAAACATACTCATATTCCCTGATGTCATAATTCGGAATACATAATTATATATCGTCATACGCTGATTGTTAATTGTTAATTTGAGCTATTGCCACACGCGGAATATTCGACGAATCCACTTCAAATTCCACATCGCTATATCCCCCCTCTTTCAAGAGCGACTCGACCGCGGGTTTCTGGTCATATCCTATTTCGAACACAAGCCAACCTTCGGGCTTAAGATAATCTTTCGCCTGTTTGATAATACGTCGGATTACGTCAAGACCGTCTTCTCCGCCAAGCAACGCACAAGCTGGCTCATATTCTTTTATCTGCTTCGGAAGATTTTGATAGTCCCGCTCGGTAACGTAAGGCGGATTTGAGACGATAAAATCAAATTTCGATTCGGGACGAATATTCTCAAAAAGTTCGCTTTTGACAAAAGTGATTTTATCCTCAAGATTATGGGCTGACCGATTTTCCTCAGCGACGCTAAGAGCATCGTCCGAAATATCGCAGGCTATTATTTTTGCTTCGACCGGAAGATTTTTTGCAAGTGCAATCGCGATACAGCCGCTGCCTGTACCTATGTCAAGAATATCGAGTTTATCACCGTCGGAAAACATCTCTCGCGATTTACGCACTACCCATTGGACTATGAGCTCGGTCTCAGGCCGAGGAATCAGCACAGAAGGATTTACCTTAATCGTCAGCGAGAAGAATTCTTTTTCGCCTAAAATATACGCTATTGGCTCGCCCTGATATGCCCTGCGTACTAACTGACGAAACTTATCGCGAACCGACTTATTTACCTGCTGATTGAATCGCAGATACAAATCAACCTTGCTGCACCCCATGGCTTTGGCTAGCAATAGCTGAGCGGAAAGAACAGGCTCATCTAACCCGCCCTTACGAAAATATTCCGTTGTCCATTCGAGTAATTGTTTGACTGTCCAGTTATCTGGCATAAAGTTATGCTCTGTGCTACGTCGGTCGGTAAGGTTATAATTCGACTATCTTGCCGGTCTTAGCTGATTCATAGATACCGAGAACTATCTGCACCGCTTTTCTCGCTTCCCTACCGTCGAGGGCTGGTGTTTTATTCTCATCGAGTGCCTTGAGAAAGTCAGCAAAATTTCGTGTGTGATTTTCGTGCGAAATCGCCTTCGGGTCGGTCGAACCGCTGGCAGCTGGCGGCTGACCGAACTCCGACAATATCTTCTCATCTTCTTCGGTTTTGTCAGCGAATTCGAAAACCTTCAAACAAGTACTTTCCGATACTATCGTTCCACCTACTCCACCTATTTCCACCCTCGCAGGCAGGCCAGGATACATAGCTGTCGTTCCGAACAATACTCCCAACGCCCCGTTTTCAAATTCAAGGGCAGCGACTGCTGTATCTTCCACTTCGATATTCTTATGCCCAAGCAAAGCGGTAAATGCGGATATCCGCTTAATCGGAATCCCCACAAGCCACTGCAGTAGATCTATCGTATGCGTACTCTGATTCATCATCGCACCGCCGCCATCGTAACGCATCGTACCCTTCCAGCCGCCTTCATCATAATATTGTTGAGTGCGATACCACGGAATATATCCACCTGCACAGGTTATCTTCCCGAGTCTGCCGGCAGCTATGGTTTTCTTTAGCATTTGATTGACAGGCTCGAATCTGCTGTTGAAAATTCCACCCAGCTTAGTACCTACCCTCTCATGTGCTTCTATCATCTTATCGATGCGCTCGAGAGTTACCTCAATAGGCTTTTCGCATAATACATGCTTGCCGTGTTTGGCAGCTTCTATCGTAGGCTCCATATGCGCACCACTTGGCGTACAGATAGTTACAACATCAATATCAGGGTCGTCCAAAAATTTATCGAGCTGAGAATACGCTTTTATACCTCGTTCATTTGCGAATTTCTCCGCACGCTCAGCAGAACGGCTAAAGACAGCTACAAGTTTACCATTAGGCAGATCATTGATCGCTTTTGCGTGAAACTCAGAAATCATTCCCGTTCCGATTATCCCGAATCCGTAAGTTTTCGACATACCCTATATCCTTTCTCCAATGAACACTAATTACTGCTTACCCACTGATTACGCTCACGAAATACATACAGTTTTATATCACGCTCACGTTTATCTCTCAATACGATATGCGCATCAATCCTATACGCAGGCAGCTTACAGCCGGTTAGCCCCGTCTGCTTGAGAATTTTCGTATCTTTAAGCTTTTCTATCTTTTTAATTCTGATTGTCTTTACTTTACCATAAGCGTGCTCGAATTTTTCTCTGCTAACAGGTTCTCGCTGCTGAGTAACCATAAGACGATAATGTTTATAATCATTCGCAAGCAGAACTTTGATAAACTTGTACACAAAAGCATTTACATCATAATTGTCTGCACGTGCGTTTTTCGGAAAAAATATCTCCGGGCCGTCCGAACGAACGATATGCTCGGGTATGACGGGTCTGGTAGTTACTGGCTTTTGCGGTTTGCTTTGACCGGTAATATCGACCAGCAATAAAACAACCGCTACTATCAGCAATACCAGCCCTACTATGAAAATTATCTTGTTTCTATTCAATTTCTATTCCTTCAAAAAGAAAACTTTTATCCTTGCTCAATTGCCTCTTATTTGTGATATTGTACACGTTAAAAGCAAACGGGCAATGTAATTTTATGTGAGAGGGTATGTGTGGAATAGCTGGCATAATATCGCTTGGTTCGTCTATCGATAAAGAAATTCAGCTCGTTGCGCAGATGGCGGAGCTGGTGAAACACCGAGGCCCCGACGAAGACGGGGCATATATTGATAGAGACAACGGAATAGCGTTGGCTTTCAGAAGGCTCTCGGTTATCGATATTGAAAAAAGTTCTCAGCCGATAACCAACGAAGATAACAGTATCAAACTGATATGCAACGGCGAGATATACAATTTCCGAACATTACGCGAGAAGTTAATCAACAAGGAACATCGCTTCAAGACAGCGGGCGATATCGAACCGATTGTCCATCTGTATGAACAGTCAAGCTACGATTTTGTCAATCAGCTTGACGGCTTCTTTTCGCTGGCGATGTTCGATGCAAACAAAGA
>WFQY01000502.1 GCA_015486815.1 Phycisphaerae bacterium
CCGTATCGGACAGTGAAACGACAAAGGGAAGGGTAAGTACCTTTATCCTCGGGAATGTAAGGCCATTTGCTTCCACTTCCTGCCTTGCTATCGTTTCCGGTTGGAATCCCAAATCGTGCATAAGCAGATAAAAGTTTTTCGAAGCAGCTGCGTAGTGTCCTTTGGGTCTGAGCTTACCCCATATTTTGCGCATTTCCTCATCGCCTACGAGCTGATCGGATAAATTGTTTGCAAACCAAAACTCATACTTTAGTCCGAGATTATTTACATGATCTCCAATCCCGCTTTCAATGGTACTTGCATGCCAATTATTTTCGGAATAATACACCGCTATCGGGTCGGTTATCCTTTCCGAATGCCTAATCATACTCGCTACACCATCTTTGAGCTCTTTCGCTGAACCGACCATGTCAGCTACGATGGGGGTCGGCTTCATATCCCATGTGCAAGCTCCGTTAGCAGGGTGCAAAAATGTCGCATGCCACCACCAAACACTATTCCAGCCATTTAATAACAAATACCAAGGAGCATACCTGCCGCCGTATTCACGATCCACCCCGTTAAGCCAGCCGCCACTTACGCAAGCATCTTTGCCGAACGATTTAACCGCTTGTCCGTTGAATATCTTATTGGAATAAACACCCGGCTTGATATACGTATAGTAAACCTGAGTCAGTTTCATCCCCCTTGTAAGCTTCCACCAATCATATCCGTCATAGCTGGAAAATTGTTCACACCCGTCCCATCCTACTGCTGCGTTAGGGTCTTGTGCCTGTATAGCTCGACGCATTCGTTGATTAGCCCCACAAAACTTATCGGTAATAAACATTCGATAATCAACCCACGCTGACGGATTATCCATCGAAGGAACCATTTCCTTTTCACTTTTGAACCTGACATCAGACCATTTCGCAAAATTGGTTTCCCATTGCTTATTAAGCGATTTTATATCCGGATATACTTTGCGCAGGTAATCCTGAAACATCTTCCACCCTTCCGGAGTATCGCAAAATCGTCCCTCTTTCTTAAAGGCATTGACATAGTTTTCATCGCCTAACGTATAAGCTAATGGATTATAATCCCTCTGAGCTTTGGCGGTATTACGGGCTATCTGTTCTGTCTTTGCCAGCCAAGCTTCATTCAAAAGTTTACTGCCGAGAACTACTCCGTGAAATACAGTCGTATAGGGAATTGTCCTGAGGAATGACAAAGCTGCTATATATGCTGTTCCCGCTGACCTGCCGCAATTAGAAAATGCATCAGCGAGTCCCTTTCGGCGCAACACGTCATAATAAAGTCTGCTTCGCCACGAATCGCTAACACCGGTATTCCAATATACCACATAAAAGTCCGTTTTACCTACATTTGCAGGCATAAGGATGTCAGAGGAGGCAACCGCTTCCACACCAGCCGATGAAATCAACGAAACCCTCACGCGATTCAATACCGACAAAGATCCTTTGGGGGCTTTTATTTCAAATTTTGCAGAAAACGGTCTTATTTGATTCAACAGAATACGATTCCATTGGTCAAGCCATTCCAATCGCATCTTATCAATCGCAGCTTCATTACCATCGATAACCAGTTTACACTCGATTTTATCGCCCGCAGCGACAGACTTTTTGCCAATCGAAATAGCTTTAATTCTTACTTTCCCCTTATTGGAAAATGAAATCGCATTCCAATCCAATGTAATTTTGTTGTCCTTAGCGATGACGCTCGCCATATATTTCCCCGAAGGTAGATGAGGACATTTGATAATAACTTTTTCCCCCGGATGAATTTTTTGTTTAGCTGAAAATAACTCTCGATAATCATTCCAGCGATTGATACGAATTTGCAAATCACAAGAGGAAACTCCTTTGTATTTTTTCGTTATGATGACAAGATTCTGTCCGTTAACATCGATTTTAGGCAGCAGGTTGACACTCTTAGGCCTGGTCAATAGTTTCAGATACCAGCCTGCCCGAGCAGCGGAATACTCAAAGGCTGACTGAAGATTAGATGAACTTAAAATATACCCCCTCCGCGCATCGTTCCGTATCGACCATTGAACTACAAATCCCTTCCCAAGCTGATAAATCCCGATAGAGCCTGCTTTGGAATTATCAAAAGGAAATCGATTCTGCAATTTTACCTTTTGTGGCTTTAATTTCATTTTATCAAAATCTTTTTGTAAGGGTCTAATCGAGGGAATAAACAAAACCTTCCCCTGAACAACGGAAGATAATATCGCCAGCCTAACGTCTTTGGGATAGGCTGACCAACCTGGCTGGGAACTCATCATTATCGCTTCCCAATTTTTCCCAAGCGCACCACGAACATCTGACAAAACTTCCTGCCCCGTCTTCAACAGGTCGGGCCAATAAAATCCCCCTATTCCGAATTTGTTCACCTTAGCAGCTATCGAAACCGCAGCGACACTGCCATCTATATCAATTCGCTGCATAAGCTCATAAGCATCCTGCATACCACTATACGGGCCAATGAAAACCACCCTGACAGGCCCGCCTGATAGATGTTCAGCCCAAACCGTTCGGTCCAATCCGTTGACCTGTATGCCAGCTGAACATAGAGATACACACAGCAATATAACCGTTACGCTTACCGTTATTGTCTTTACCATTACCTGATAGCCTCCGCTTGAATTCTGATTTTACTTATAATACCCGATTGATATCGATGAACCTTTTTATATCCCTGAGCCACCATCCAAACCCGAACATAAAAACAATTTATTCCGTCAAACGCAGGATTGCCTCTTGTATCTATCTTCAAACCGTGATATGCCCAACCGCTTATGTTGTGTTTCAATTTGGTCGTATCAACTTCTGAAACCCATTTTTTCCCGTCGAGTGAAATCGC
>WFQY01000503.1 GCA_015486815.1 Phycisphaerae bacterium
AACAAATACCACGGAGCATATCCACCACCGTATTCACGATCGACCCCGTTAAGCCAACCGCCACTTATGCGAGCGTCCGTACCAAACGATTTAACCGCTTGCCCGTTGAATATCTTATCGGAATGAACTCCCGATTTGATATATGTATAATAAACCTGAGTAAGTTCCATCTCTCTTGTAAGTTGCCACCAATCATATCCGTCATAGCTTGAAAATTGTTCACACCCGTCCCAGCCGACTGCTGCGTTAGGGTCTTGTGTCTGTATCGCTCGACGCATTCGTTGATAAACATTGGCAAATCGCTGCGTGATGAACATTCGATAGTCAACCCATGCTGACGGATTATTCATCGAAGGAATCATCTCTTTTTCGCTTTTGAATCTAATATCAGACCACTTTGCAAAATGCGTACCCCACTGTTTATTCAACGACTTTATATCCGGATATACTTTGTGCAGATATTCCCTAAACATCTTCCGCACTTCGGGTGTATCACAAAATCGCCCTTCTTTTTTGAACGCATTGACATAATTTTCATCGCCCAAGGTATAAGCCAGCGGATTATAACCCCGCTGAGCTTTAGCGGTATTACGAGCACCCTGCTCTGTCTTTGCAAGCCACGCTTCATTAAACAGCTGGTTACCGAGAACTACTCCGTGAAATGCAGTCGCATAGGGAATTGTCCGGAGGAATGACAAAGCTGCTATATAAGCTGTTCTCGCTGACCTACCGCAATTGGAAAATGCATCGGCAAGCCCCTTTCGCCTAAGGATATCATAATAAAGTCTGCTTCGCCACGAATTGCTGACACCGGTATTCCAATATGCCACATAAAAGTCTGTTTTGCGTACATTTTCAGGCATAAGGAGCCCAGCAGAGCCAATCGCTTCTACCCCCGCCGATGAAATCAATGAAACCCGCAACCGATTCAAAACCGACAAAGAACCTTCGGGAACTTTTAATTCAAATTTTGTAGAAAATGGTTTTACCTGATGTAGCAGAATACGATTCCATTGGTCAAGCCATTCCAATCGCATCTTATCAATCGCAGATTCATTACCATCGATAATCAATTTGCCTCTGATTTTATCGCCCGCAGCTACAAACTTTTTGTCAATCGAAATAGCTTTAATTCTTACTTTCCCCTTATTGGAAAATGAAATCGCATTCCAATCCAATGTAATCTTATTGTTCTTAGCGATGACACTCGCTATATATTTCCCCGAAGGCAGATGAGGACATTTGATAATAACTCTTTCCCCGAGATGAACTTTTTGTTTAGCTGAAAATAACTCACTATAATCATTCCAGCGATTAATGCGAATTTGTAAATCACAAGAGGAAATTCCTTTGTATTTTTTCGTTATGATGACAAGATTTTGTTCGTTAACATTTATTTTAGACAGCAGGTTGATATTCTCGGGTCTTGTCAATAGTTTCAAATACCATCCTGCCCGAGCAGCGGAATATTCAAAGTCCGACCTAAGTTCAGACGAGCTTAAAATATATCCCGTCCTCGCATCGTTCCGAATTAACCATCGCACAATAAATCCCTTACCAAGCTGATAAATCTCGATAGCTCCTGCTTTGGGATTATCAAAAGGAAATCGATGCTGCAATTTTACTTTTTGTGGTTTTAATTTCATCTTATCAAAGTCTTTTTGTAACGGTCTAATCGAAGGAATAAACAACACCCTTCCCTTAACAACCGCAGATAATATCGTTTTCCTAATGTCTTCCGGATAGGTCAGCCAAGCTGGCTGGGAATTCATCATTATCGCTTCCCAATTTCCTTTAAGACTTCTGCGAACGTCAGCTAATACCTGCTGTTTGGTCTTCAGAAGGTCATGCCAATAATATCCCCCTATTCCGAATTTATTCACCTTAGCAGCTATCGAAACCGCAACAACACTGCCATCTATATCAATTCGCTGCATAAGCTCATAAGCATCTTGCATAGCACTATACGGGCCAATAAATACAACTCTTATAGCCCCGCCTGATAAATGTTTAGCCCAAACCGTTCGTTCCAACCCGTTGACCTGTATGCCAGCTAAACATAGAGATGCCCACAGCAATATAATCATTACACTTACCGTGATTGTTTTCATCATTACCTAATAGCCTCCGCTTGAATTCTGATTTTATTGATAATACCCGATTGATATCGATGAACTTTTTTATATCCATTAGCCAACATTCGAACCCGAACATAAAAACAATTTATTCCGTCAAACGCAGGATTGCCTCTTGTATCTATCTTCAAACCGTGATATGCCCAACCGCTTATGTTGTGTTTCAATTTGGTCGTATCAACTTCTGAAACCCATTTTTTCCCGTCGAGTGAAATCGCAAGATAATGATTCGTACCCAAAGAACCGTTATTTGCTCTACCGGTAACATCAACAACTACATTTCGCACCGGCTTATCAGTTTTGACACACCAAATAAGAGCTGCTTTTGTTCCGCCAGGCCTTAGGCGAACCGCTATTCTACCCCGACTCCATTCGAGTTTTTCCCTATCGATTACTTTAGCTTCATACAAATATCGCCTTGTCTGAAAATCATCTTCAAATACCAGAATATTCGGATTGTCCTTGCTGGGTTTGAGTTTAATGACAGGATGAGCTGATAGTAAAAGCTTTCCACGAACGCTAAGATTGTCTATCCTTACGCAGATTCCATTCGCCAAGCTGCCTTTTATAGCAATTCGCACAAATAGAGAATTTGTTGCAGAATACTTTTTGTTACCAGTAGTATCTATTTTTACAAATCGCTTCCCTTTATTAAAATTTGCCCTGCAATCCCAATGATCGCCGTCGGTAGATGTCGATAAAACAACACTGCTACCGTTAGCTAAAAAAGGCACTTCAAGGTAAACAATCGGATATCTGAGTTTGAAATCTCCCCCAAATCGATAAGTCAAAGAAACGAAAGGTTTGTCTTTATGATTCCAGCTTCTTATTGCTAATCTTCGCGCCCTTTCCCATAAAATATTGCGAAATCCTCTTATATCTGCATCCAATATGAATTGCGATGTATCAAGCGAATCCCGATATATAAAATTACCGTTCCGGTCTGTAGGCCCTATCTCAAGAACCCTGCCTTCACTACAATCTGCGCTATCGAGCCCGTCATAATCTTCTGGATAACTTCTAACCTCCCTTATCCAACTAAGTATCACCCTATTTATTTTTCCCATAAAATTATTTTCACACATACCGAAATGAACGCCGGTACCTCCGCCGCCCTTTCTCCCATATGTCCAATAGAAAGCAGTTGGCAGATTATATTCCCTTGCTACCTGTAATTGGTCAAATAGTATCCGCCACTGCTTATTAGACCAGACCGGATCACCTTCAACCCACGACGCGTATGGCATAATAATCAAAGGCTTGCCCGTAACCAAATATCGCTGAACATATTTCCTGAATCTATCACCGCCATAATTGTAAATATCAACAATCCAGCCATCAGCAGGAATCCTATATTCCGGCACTGTGGTACAGGGAGACCACCACTGATAAACCCTCAGTTCGGGATATTTTGATTTTATCCTTTTATACAAATCAGCTAATATAGACGCTCGTGAAACGACATTTTCCTCGGCTAAAGATATACCGTAAAAATTCTCGAGTTTCATAGCGGAGAGAAATCTATCCATCCTGTTCCAATAATAATCGATACTCTTTAGCTTTCCTCTTACCCTGTCTCCAGCCCAAAAATAAACGCGTGGCAGAAAAGCTTTTCCCTGCTCCATGCCGAGCTTAGCAGCACTATTCCAACCTGCAAGAAATTTATCGCTCATTTTATCCGAAAGATTTATAGATGAAATGGCAAGGTTAAGGTCTTTTGCCCTATATTTACGCGAACCCGGTCTTATCGCTGTTCCAGGTCTTGTCCACGGAACTCCACCATATTCACCCACATAACGGATTGATAATCCGCCGAGATAAGACTGAGATAAACCTGCCACCGAAAAATACAAAACCAAGGCAGCAACTGACAAACTTTTGCGGAAAGTATTCAAGACAAACATTTACGTATTATTCCTTCGCTTATCCGTTATTCGGTGAATGGTGGATCGCAATAGGAAATCCCGTAATAAGGTCTGCCACCATAGTGCCTCCGCCAACTGAATGCATCTCTGCCAATATTTTTCACCGATAAATCACCCCACAGAAAATTATCTGATAAATTGTGATTCCATCCGAGATACCCGAAGGTAGAAGCACCGGAAGCAGTATCAATCAGGATATACCATAACCCAAGAGAATCGGACAAAATAAAAATATTGCTATCCTCGAACTTATGTAATTTCACAAATTTATAATAATCCCCGAGCCTGCAATTCCACATATAATTCGTACTGCTCCACAACATTTTCCCCTGCGACGGACATACCAGACAGCTGCCTCTGCCATCTTTCTTCAGATATTTTTTCAGATAACCATACCACACAGTGCTCCCGTGATGTGGATATGGCGGCGGTGCGTAACCATTATAGTCCTC